>DAOWKG010000129.1 GCA_030639985.1 Desulfuromonadaceae bacterium | reverse complement strand
TAGGTTACTATCATTGGTCGGTATCCTTAGCTAATATCAGAACTGCTTCAAGAAGCGCAGATCATTTTCAAAAAACAGACGTAAGTCATTAACCCCATACTTCAGCATGGCTAATCGTTCTAAACCCATACCGAAAGCAAAACCATTAAATTTTTCAGCATCATAGTTTACCGATGCGAAAACTTCGGGGTCTATCATTCCACAACCAAGTATCTCTAACCACCCAGTTTTGCCACACACTCGACAACCTTCACCGTTGCAGATTACACACTCAATATCAACTTCGGCACTCGGTTCGGTAAAGGGGAAGAATGAGGGTCGAAACCGGATTTTATGGCCCGAACCAAAAAATTCGTTAAGAAAATGAACCAGGGTGCCTTTCAGATCAGCAAAAGTAACCTGTTCATCAACTAAAAATCCCTCAATTTGATGAAACATCGGGCTATGGGTCAAATCAGAATCACGCCGATATACCGTTCCGGGGGCAATTATTCGCACCGGGGGTTGCTGCTCCAACATGGTTCTTATCTGTACCGGTGACGTGTGGGTTCGCAATACCCGCTCATCACCAATATAAAAAGTATCCTGCATATCTCTGGCAGGATGATCTTTGGGTATATTGAGTGCTTCAAAATTATAAAAGTCTTGCTCAATTTCCGGACCCTGAGCAACGGCAAAACCTAAGCGATTAAAAATATCGACAACCTCATCGCTAACCAGGGTAACCGGATGCAAACTACCGGTTGCTGTTTGTCGACCAGGCAAAGTCACATCAATTTTTTCACTGGCGAGCTTGGCAGCAATATCCTGCTGCTGTAATGCCAATTGTCTGGCAGCAAAAGATTCTTCAAATTCTTTTTTTAAAGTATTAACCAAGCTACCGACAACCGGGCGTTCCTCTGCTGAGAGGTCACGCATCCCCTTCATCACTTCGGTCAAAGAACCTTTTTTACCAAGAATTTCTACCCGTACATCCTGCAAGGCTTTAAGATCTTCCGCCTGCTGTAATGCCGACAAAGCATCTTGTTGTAATTGTTGCAAACGCTCTTTCATGTAATAAATCCGTAAGCAAAATAACTAACAGAACAAATGCAAACTACCAAAATCATATGAAATTAATTGTTTAATTGATCTCATATAAAGCTAAATAATTTGCCCGGAAACAAAAAAGGGAGATGAAGCCGAAAACCTCATCTCCCTAATATGACTTTAAATAGTCTACTGTAGTTTCGCCTTAGCGGCATCAACCACAACAGTGAATCCTGCAGGATCATTTACGGCGAGATCTGCCATAATCTTACGATCTAAACCAACTTCAGCTAACTTCAAGCCATGGATCAAACGGCTATAGGAGAGACCGTTAATTCTGGCAGCAGCATTGATTCTGGCGATCCAGAGGGCGCGAAAGTCCCGCTTTTTAACTTTACGATCCCGATAAGCGTAATTAAGAGCCCGATCAACTGCTTCTGTAGCTGAACGAAACAACTTACTTCTGGCGCCACGGTAACCTTTAGCGAGTTTCAAAACTTTGTTACGACGACGTCTGGCCTTAAAACCTCTTTTTACTCTTGCCATCTCACTTGCTCCTTCTCAATAGTAGTTTTTTCGGCATTTGCCGTGGTCAGATCTGCAGGGGGAGATTGTCCCCACAGTTCACAACCTCACTGCCAGTAAAGCAGTAAATCGATTTACAAATAAGGAATCAGTTGGGAAACATTCTTGGCATCAGCTTTTGCGACAATAATTGACTGGCGCAAATCACGCTTCCGTTTGGTAGATTTCTTGGTAAGAATGTGGCTGGTAAAAGCTTTATTACGTCTGATTTTACCAGTGCCGGTCTTACGAAAACGCTTAGCAGCACCACGATTAGTTTTAATCTTTGGCATTTTTTTCTCCTCTTACTTGCATGTTTATTTAATCAGCAAATATTTAATAATTTATTTTTTAATCGGACCGATCATCATCATCATGAAACGACCCATTTTATTTGGTTTCGACTCAACCTGACCAATATCTTTAAGAGCTTCAACCGCCTTGGTTAACTGCTTCAACCCCTGATCAGGGTGGGCATTCTCACGACCACGAAACATGATCGTCAACTTAACCTTGTTTCCCTCTTCCAGAAAACGGCGCGCATGCTTGATCTTAAACTGGAAATCGTGGTCATCAGTTTTAGGCCGCATTTTTACTTCTTTAATCTCGACCCGTACCTGTTTTTTCTTAGCTTCAGAAGCACGCTTGGCTTGCTGGTATTTATATTTACCATAGTCCATAACCCGACAAACTGGTGGGTCGGCCTGTGGCGATACCTCAACCAGATCAAGTCCCTGTTCTTCTGCGAGAGCCATGGCTTGTTCGGTGGTCAAAATACCCATTTGCTCACCGTCATTATTTATAACTCGTACCTGCCGAGCACGAATTGCCTCATTGATGTTCGTGTCCTTAGCTATGACCTCACTCCTTTTAAAAGCACAATAAATCCGACCACAAAAAGACCCACTATAGGGTCATTAAATAATGTTTAAAATTATTTATACTTGGCACTATCTGCTTCGACCATGCTGATAAAATCGGCAACACTTACAGATTCCAGATTATTACCATCTCGATATCGAGGTGCAACGGTCTTATTTTCAACTTCACGATCACCAATGACCAACATGTAAGGAATCTTAGCCAATTGCGCTTCGCGAATTTTGAAGCCAAGTTTTTCATTGCGAACATCAAGCTCAACTCTGACGCCTGCTTCACGCAACTGTTCAAATACTTGTTGTGCATATTCAGCTTGATTGTCTGTAACATTCAGGACAATCGCCTGAACCGGCGAAAGCCAGAGCGGGAAGCTGCCTGCGTAGTGTTCGATTAAAACCCCAATAAAACGTTCGATTGAACCGACAATGACCCGGTGCAACATAACCGGACGATGTTTTTCACCATCAGCACCAACATAATTCAAATCAAAGCGCTCTGGCAAAGTAAAATCGCACTGAATAGTAGCACACTGCCACTCTCTGTCAAGGGCATCCTTGAGTTTAACATCGATCTTTGGCCCATAAAAAGCACCGTCACCCTCATTGAGTTCATATGGTTGACCACTATCATCAAGGGCACTTCGTAGCGCTGCCGTTGCCTGCTCCCAGTCGGCATCACTGCCAATTGATTTTTCGGGACGGGTCGACAGCTCCATCACATATTCAAAACCAAAAATTGACGCTACATCTTGAACAAATTTCATCACCCCTTTGACTTCAGCATCAATTTGATCGGGACGACAAATAATGTGGGCATCATCCTGAGTAAAACCACGCACTCGTAGTAACCCATGGAGCACACCAGATTTTTCATGGCGGTAAACAGTACCAAGTTCGAAATAGCGAATCGGCAAATTGCGGTAAGAGCGTGGTTTCGATTTGTAGATCAACATGTGGGCCAGACAGTTCATCGGCTTAATACCATAGCCCTGCCCGTCTACCTCAGTAAAATACATATTTTCGCGATAATTATCGTAGTGCCCCGACATTTTCCAGAGATCAGTTTTAAGAATCTGGGGTCCAACGACGAGTTCATAGCCACGCTTCACATGCTCTTTGCGCTCAAAATCTTCGATGATGGTTCTCAGCATGGCACCTTTTGGATGCCAAAGCACCAAACCGCCACCGGCGTCCTCACTGAAGGAGAAAAGATCCATCTCCTTGCCGAGCTTGCGGTGATCCCGTTTTCGCGCCTCTTCAAGACGAAAAAGATGTGCTTTCAATTCTTTTTTATTGAGAAATGCCGTCGCATAAATCCGCTGGAGCATGGCATTATGCTCATCGCCACGCCAATAGGCCCCGGCAAGGCTGGTCAATTTAAAGACCTTAAGCATTCCGGTACGCGGCACATGCGGGCCACGGCAAAGATCGACAAAGTCACCCTGACGATAAAGCGAGACGGTTTCGGCATCAAGGTCTTCAATCAACTCAACCTTATAGTCTTCACCCATCTTGCGAAACAGTGTAATCGCATCGGCACGGCTCATCTCTTCACGAACAATAGTCTGATCAGCCTTTGCCAGCTCTTTCATCTTTGCTTCAATAATGGCAAAATCTTCGGGGACAAATTTTTTGGTTTCACTATGAAAATCGTAATAGAAACCATCTTTTATGGCTGGACCGATGGTGACCTGTACGGCATCGCCATGGAGAGATTTAACTGCTTGCGCCATCAAGTGGGCACAAGAATGTCGGACTATTTCTAATGCTTCAGGGGCGTTCTGGGTAATCAGGGCGAGGGAGCCGGATTCAGTTAACGGTTTGGACAAATCAACTAAATCGCCGTTAAACCGGGCTGCAATTGACTGGCGTGCTAAACCCTCACCAATAGTAAGGGCGATGTCGTGGGAAGTTGTTCCCGGCTCAACCGATTTTACCGAACCATCAGGTAGTTCTATCTGCAATAACGCCACAATATCCACCTCAAACAAAAAGAGGCATCTTACAGATGCCCCGAACCAAACGATTAAAATAAGATGCATGTTAATGGTAGGCACGGGCGGGATTGAACCGCCGACCCCTTCCGTGTCAGGGAAGTGCTCTCCCACTGAGCTACGTGCCTGTAACTAACCGGACTTCTTGTAGCAAAACAACTTCAATACTGTCAAGCCATTTTATTTTTTGTTACAAATTTGACTAAACCGGGTCGTTTTCAACCCGAATCAAACATGTTGGTTGCAATACCACATCAAGTTTCTCAATTTCAACTAACGCGGCAGCAATATCAGCCTCTTTTGCTTCATGAGTCATCAAGACAATAGATACCGAGTCTACTTCACGCTCCTCAGGCTGCAACATCGATTGGATACTGATATTATGACTGCCGAGACAACCGGCTATTTTAGCCAACACACTAGTTTGATCAGCAGTGGTAAAGCGTAAATAGTAGTGGCTGACAACCTCACTCATTGCCATGATAGGCAGAGCTTTGATCTGGTCATCACAGTAGCCCATAATTGGTACTCGGGGCTTACCACCGGCTTTAATATCGCGGCTGATGGCAATCACATCGCCCATTACTGCACTTGCGGTAGCATCCATACCGGCACCGCTGCCATAGAGGAGAGTGGGTCCGGCAAAGTCACCAACTAAACGTACCGCATTAAATACTCCATTAATTTCGGCAAGCTGGTAAGTCTTTGGTATCATCGTCGGATGGACCCGAACTTCGATCTGATCACCATGATTTTTGCCAATCGCCAAAAGCTTTATTTTATAGCCCATTTGATCAGCAAACTCGATATCTACGGCTGAAACTTTTGTAATCCCTTCAACATAAACTTGCTCAAAATCGACGCTTGTCCCGAAACAAAGTGCCGATAACAAAGCAATTTTGTGCGCGGTATCGATTCCCTCGATATCAAAGGTAGGATCTGCTTCAGCATAGCCTAAATCCTGCGCCTCCTGCAATACCGGGGCAAAATCGCTGCCCTCATCTGTCATCTTGGTAAGGATAAAATTACATGTACCATTCAAAATGCCAAGAACAGAACTAAACTCATTACTACACAGATTTTCTTTAATCGAGGAAATAATTGGAATGCCACCACCAACAGCCGCTTCAAACATCACCGTAACACCCTGTTTATTGGCAGCAGCAATTATTTCCTGACCATGGATTGCCATTAGAGCCTTATTGGCAGTAACGATGTGCTTACCATTAGCTATAGCTTTGAGAATAAAACTTTTGGCTGGTTCATAACCGCCAATCAACTCAATAACAATATCTATTTCAGGATTAGCAATAACTTCATCAACATTGCTGGTCAATATCCCAGATTCTAACTGCACACCACGGTCAGTATCAATATCAAGGTCAGCAATTTTGGTTAATTCCAAACCGCTACCAAGTCGCTGACGCATAATTTCACTATTACGTTGAAAATTTCTGACAACACCGGTGCCTATAGTACCAAACCCAAGTAAACCAACTTTGATTGTGCTCATAATACCCTCAAAATCTGATAATTCTATTATCAACTATTTTTTTTAATCAAATTCTTCGCTATTTTATCCAGCAGCCCATTTATAAAAGCCGGAGATTCTTTAGTGCCATAACGTTTAGCTATCTCAATAGCTTCATCTATCACTACTGGAACCGGGACATCAGGACAGTAAAGTAGTTCATAGGTGCCAATCCGTAAAATTGACAAGTCCACCGGTGCCATCCGAGCTACCGACCAATTTTTAGCCGTCTCGGTTAATTCTTTATCAATAACTGCACGAAATTCAACCACACCGGTTACTATCTTTTCAGTATATAATTTGGCAGCGGTAGTCAGTGGTGCTTCCAATATATCAAGTGGTTCACCTAATGCGTCATCGGCAAAACGAAAATTGTTCCAAAAAGTTTCAAGCAATTGGTTTGGCCCCGACTGCTCTTTGTCAAGCTGGAGCGCGAACAACATTTTCAGCGCATACTCACGCCCTATACGGCGGTTGTTTGGCATTTACTGACCTCTCCCAACAAATTCACCATCTCGATCGCACTCATGGCCGCTTCAACCCCTTTATTGCCTGCTTTGGTGCCAGCACGTTCAATTGCTTGTTCAACCGAATCGGTGGTCAAGACCCCAAATGCTATCGGCAGACCAGCTTGTAAAGACACAGCGGCAATACCTTTGGTCACTTCGGCACTGACATATTCAAAATGGGGTGTACCACCACGGATTACCGCCCCAAGACAAATCAGCGCATCATAACTGTCAGCATTCGCCATTTTTTGCGCTACCAAGGGAATTTCAAATGCACCCGGCGCTTTCACAACCGTCAATTGCGCTTCATCAGCACCATGTCGGATCAAGGTATCAAGTGTCCCCTCCAACAATCGTTCAGAGATAAAACTATTAAAACGGCTGACAATAATGCCAAAGCGAAAACCTTTAGCTTCGAGATTTCCTTCAATTATTTTAGTCATCACAACCTCCTAAAGATTTTCCAGGATATGTCCCATTTTTTCCCGTTTAGTTTTTAAGTATTTAATATTATCTTGCTTTGCTGCCATTTCAATTGGCACCCGCTCAACAATTTCTAAACCATAACCTTCAAGTCCAACAATTTTTTTCGGGTTGTTGGTCATCAACCGCAGCTTACTAATTCCGAGATCAGAAAGAATTTGTGCGCCCAAACCATAATCACGTAAATCGTCCTTAAAACCTAAAACATGATTCGCTTCTACCGTATCGTGTCCCTGATCTTGTAACGCATAGGCCTTAATTTTATTGACTAGACCGATACCACGCCCCTCTTGACGCATGTAGAGGATAACCCCTGATCCTTCAGCATCAATCTGTGCCATCGCGGCATGCAGTTGTTCACCACAATCACAGCGTTGCGACCCGAACACATCGCCGGTCAAACATTCGGAGTGAACCCTTACCAATACCGGCTCAGCACCATTAATTACACCTTTTACCAAGGCAATATGTTGAGCACTATCAACATCATTTTCGTAAACTATTGCCTTAAAATCGCCCCCAAACGGGGTTGGAATTGTAGTTTCAGCAGCACGCTGCACCAGCGATTCTTTACACATCCGGTAGGCAACAATATCGGCAACCGAAATAATTTTAAGATCGTGCTTGGCGGCAAAAACCTCGAGTTGTGGCATCCGCGACATGGTGCCGTCCTCGTTCATGACCTCACAGATAACCCCGGCAGGTTTAAGGCCGGCAAGCCTGGCCAAATCAACCGAACCTTCAGTTTGGCCGGTACGTACCATGACACCGCCCTTTTTGGCTCGTAACGGAAAAATATGGCCGGGACGAGCTATGTCATATGCCGTAGTATCATCGGCAACGGCAACCTGGATAGTTCGCGCTCGGTCAGCTACTGAAATCCCAGTGGTTACCCCTTTACGTGCTTCAATTGAAACGGTAAAAGCGGTACCAAAAGAGGAGCTGTTATCGGTCACCATCAGCGGCAAATCGAGTTCATCAGCCCGCGCTTCAGTCAGCGAGAGACAGATCAGTCCGCGCCCTTCGGTGGCCATGAAATTTACAATTTCAGGGGTTATCAACTCGGCCGCTGCGACCAGATCGCCCTCATTCTCACGATCTTCATCATCAACCAGAATCACCATTTTACCTTGACGGATATCGTCAAGTGCTGCTTCTATTTTCTTAATCATCATCAGAATATTCCTCTAATTTTAGTTCAATTCGACCGCAAGTTATCTCACATAAAACCATTTTTAGCAAGAAAGTCCAGACTCAGCTTCGATCCATCCGGTGAGTCACTTCTCCCCGGTAGTAACCGTTCAACATATCGACCCACTGGATCTGTTCCAATGTTCACCTGCGATCCTTCGCGACAACCATTTAACGTTGTCATCTCCAGTGAGTGGGGGATAACGGCAACCGAAAATTTATCCGCAGCAACAGCGTTAACCGTCAAACTGATACCATCAATAGCAACAGATCCTTTAGCAACCAGATAGCGCATCACCTCGGCAGGGACACTGAATTCAATCCTGACAGCATTATGATCCTGATAGCGCCGCTTAACCGTAGCGACACAATCGATATGCCCACTGACCAGATGACCACCCAGACGATCAGAAAGACGTAAAGCGCGCTCAAGATTGACCGGCTGATTTGCCCGAAGCTTCCCCAAGGTTGTACATTGCAGCGTTTCTGGTGATACATCAACGGTAAAACTACTACTATCCCATGCAGTAACCGTTAGACAAGCACCATTTACGGCGATACTTTCACCCAACTGCAGATCATCATCAACCAGACTACTCAAAATCTGCAACTGAGCCGCATCCCCTTGCCGTTTAAGGCTGTAAACCTTGCCAATCGACTGAATTAATCCGGTAAACATGGCATTATATCTCCTGTAATCAACAAATCTTCACCAATTTGCTGATAGCTTACAGATTCCAGCTTGGTTGCCGCTGCCATGTTCCGGCAACCGCTACCAGCAAATATTCCAAAAGTTGAACCACCAACCAGCTTGGGTGCAACATACAACATCACCCGGTCGATCAAATTATCCTGAAGAGCTGCGGCGGCAAGGGTTGCACCACCTTCAAGCAAAACTCTCTGCACCTTGCGCCACCCTAATTCACGCCACAAATCGGGCAAACATACTTTACCGGCAACACTTGGAAGGGTAAGAACCTCTGCTCCAGCTGCCTGTAACAATGAAATTTTAACTTGATCGATAGAAATTGTGGCAATCAAGGTTTTAGCATCCGATTTTTGCTGTAATATCCGGCACATTGGGTCAATACGGAGTTGACTATCGACAATAACACGCAACGGATCACGACCACCATCAGGCAAACGAGTGTTGAGCAATGGATCGTCACTTAACACTGTACCGATACCAACCACAATCGCCTCGACCCGATCACGCAATCGATGCACATCCATCCGGCTCTCAGGACCAGAGACCCAACGAGAATCACCTGAATGGGTAGCAGTGTTGCCATCCATGGTCATGGCTGATTTGTAAATAGTATAGGGGATACCGGTAGTAATCTGTTTACTGAAAGCGGCAATAAGATGACTAGATTGCAATTCAAGCACCCCGGTCTGCACCTCGATACCAGCTTCCAGCAGTTTTTTTATACCGTTACCGGCGACCTGAGGGTTCGGATCTTCGACCCCGATGTATACTGATTTAATCCCGGCAGCTATCAAAGCATCGACACATGGGGGCGTTTTACCATGATGGGAGCATGGTTCTAGCGTGACATAAATACTGGCACCCAGCGCTTTTTTGCCGGCCTGCTGTAAAGCAAATATTTCCGCATGCGGTGCTCCGGCATAAGGGTGGAAGCCCGTACCAACAATTTTCCCAGTATTGACAATAACAGCACCAACCGGAGGATTTGGGGCGGTTCTCCCCTCCCCCTTCTGAGCAAGTTCAATTGCCAGTTGCATATAATGCTGATGGTTATGCTCCGCCATTTATGCGACATCCTTAAGGATAAAAATAAACACCGGGATACCTACAAATAGATATCCCGGCGATGAATACACAACCGTATTGTCAGTGGGAATGTTTCAACAAATCGTTCAATTCTGACATAAATTCGTTAATATCTTTAAATTGCCGGTAAACCGATGCAAAGCGGACATAGGCAACTTCATCAACATCATGCAGAGTATCCATCACCGCTTCACCGATTAAACTGGCAGAAATTTCTTTATCGCCACACTCTTGAAATTTTCGTTCCAGCTTATCGACCAATTCTTCAATCTGTTCCACCGAAACCGGTCTTTTTTCACAGGCGCGCTGCATCCCGGAAATAATTTTTGCGCGATCAAATGCTTCCCGTCGACCATCCTTCTTGATTACCCAGGGAAGTATTTCTTCAACCCGCTCGTAGGTAGTAAAGCGTCGCTCACACGATGGACATTCCCGCCGGCGACGAACACTAGTACCTCCCTTACCAAGTCTTGAATCTACGACCTTGGTATCATCGTAACGACAGAATGGGCAGTTCACTTAGCGGAATCTCCTTTATATTGTTGTGCTTTGATTCCCGCTTCAGAAAGCATTTCTAACGACAACTTATCGGGATAACCACGCCTGAACACGACGGCAACGACCCCGGCATTAATCAACATTTTACTGCAAATAATACAGGGTGAATCGGTGCAATACAGGGTTGAACCGGAGATATTTGCACCATGCTTAGCGGCCTGAATTATCGCATTTTGTTCTGCATGTAATCCCCGACAGAGTTCATGTCGTTCGCCCGATGGGACGTTTAATTGCTCCCGTAAACAACCGGTTACTTCACAATGGGTAATTCCAGTTGGAACGCCATTATAACCAGTGGCAAGAATATTTTTTTCTTTCACCAGCAAAGCACCAACTTGGCGACGCAGACAGGTAGAACGGGTCGCTACCAAATCTGCAATCTGCATAAAATATTCATCCCAATCGGGGCGTTTCATCATTATCACCTGCTACAAACGATGAGCATAAAGGGGAAATTTTAAGCATAAAGTTTTTACTTCCGCACGGATCTTAGCCAATTCAGCATCATTACCAATATTTTGTATGGCCCGATCAATCCAATCGGCAACCAGTAACATTTCTGGCTCTTTCAAGCCACGAGTGGTTGAGGCCGGAGTACCGATGCGGATACCACTAGTAACAAACGGTGAGCGGGTATCAAATGGAACCGCATTTTTATTGACGGTAATACCAGCATCCTCAAGGGCTCTTTCGGCAACCTTACCGGTAATTTCGGTACCGGTAAAATCGAGCAGCATCAGGTGGTTGTCAGTTCCGCCAGAAACCAATTTATAACCCTTTTCAATCAGACCACCAGCCAATGCCTGAGCATTCTTGACTACCTGTCCAGCATAATCCTTGAATTCTGGCATCAAAGCCTCTTTGAAAGCGACCGCTTTAGCAGCAATTACATGCATTAACGGTCCACCCTGAATACCCGGAAAAATATTACTGTTAATTTTTTTAGCCCACTCCTCAGTACAAAGGATCATGCCACCACGAGGTCCGCGGAGAGTTTTGTGGGTAGTGGTGGTAACAAAATCGGCATAAGGAACCGGGTCAGAATGGACTCCGGCGGCAACTAAACCGGCAATGTGTGCCATATCTACCATAACCAATGCACCGACAGCATCGGCAATTCGCCGGAAAGCGGGGAAATCAATTTCACGGGCGTAGGCACTGGCACCGACAACAATCAGTTTAGGTTTATGTTCATTTGCCAAACGCTCTACTTCGGCATAATCGATAGTACCAGTAGCGGCATCCAAACCATAGGGTACGATATTGTAAAGTTTGCCGGAAAAATTAACTGGAGAACCATGAGTCAAATGACCACCATGAGCAAGATTCATCCCCAGAACAGTATCCCCAGGCTGACATGCAGCCATATAGACCGCCATATTCGCCTGCGAACCTGAATGGGGCTGGACGTTGGCATGATCGGCGCCAAATAGCTCTTTAGCTCGATCAATTGCCAGTTGCTCGGCCATATCGACGACCTCACAACCGCCATAGTATCGCTTTGCCGGATAACCTTCCGCATATTTGTTGGTCAGCACCGAACCCTGTGCTTCCATAACCGCTTCACTGACAAAGTTTTCGGAAGCAATAAACTCCAGATTATATTCCTGGCGCTCAGTTTCTTTAATAACTATTTGGGCAATTTCTGGATCAAACGTCGCAAGATTATCCTTAACCATCTATTTTGTTCTCCTCAAAATAATAAAAAACGGGGCTACAAAGCCCCGTAAACTTACTTATTAAGACTGCTGACTTGCAATCGCACTAATTTTGTCGAGACGCTTCTGGTGTCGGCCACCTGCAAAATCGGTATCGAGCCAGATTTCAACTAATTTTCGCCCTTGTTGCGGAGACAAGATCCGTCCCCCCATGGCCAAAACGTTGGCATTGTTGTGCTCGCGTGCCATTTGTGCAGTAAACTCATCATGTACCAAAGCGGCACGTACACCGGTAAACTTATTGGCCATAATCGACATGCCAATCCCAGTGCCACAGATCAGAATCCCCAAATCTGCCTCACCATTAGAAACTGCGCCAGCAACCTTTGCAGCAAAATCGGGATAATCGACTGAAGCAGGTCCTTCGGTACCAAAATCGGCACACTCCAATTTACGCTGCCGCAATAATTCCAGTACTGCTTCTTTTAGTTCAAAACCACCATGATCACTACCAACAACAATCATCAATCACCTCATATTTTACTAAAAACGAGAGTTGCATTAGTGCCACCGAAACCAAACGAGTTGGAAATAGCAACGTTACAGTCAGCTTGACGCGCCTCATTAGGAACATAATCTAGAGGACAATCGGGATCAGCTTCGTCGTAATTGATAGTTGGCGGTACCACCCCGTGTTTAAGCGTCAAAGCACTGAAAGCAGCTTCCATCCCACCAGCAGCACCAAGCCCATGACCAGTCATACTCTTGGTAGAACTGACCATTAGTTTCTGGGCATGGTCACCAAAAACCGATTGAATTGCCATCGTTTCATAGAGATCGTTGAAATGGGTTGAGGTTCCGTGCGCATTGACATAATCAACTTGCTCCGGGTTCAATCCGGCATTATTCAGGGCCATTTTAATGCAACGAGCAGCACCCTCACCACCAGCAGCAGGCTGAGTTAAGTGGTAGGCATCACTACTGAGACCGTATCCTGATAGTTCACAATAGATATCAGCACCACGTTTTTTAGCGCTTTCGTACTCTTCAAGAATCACAATGCCAGCACCTTCAGACATAATAAATCCATCCCGATTTTTTTCAAACGGACGGCTGGCACCTTGTGGATCATCATTGCGAGTTGAAAGAGCCTTCATGACGTTAAAACCACCGATACCCAGTGGGGTAATGGTTGACTCAGTACCACCGGCAAACATGGCATCAGCATCACCACGAGCGATCATATGATAGGCATCACCAATAGAATGGGTGCCGGTCGCACAGGCAGAAACAGACGAGAGGTTAGGACCTTTAGCACCAAATTTAATCGAAATATGACCTGGCGCCAAATTGATGATAAGCATCGGAATAAAGAAAGGGGTTACCTTCTTATAGCCACGTTCAAGCAATACACTATGGTATTTTTCAATTGCTGGCAGTCCACCCAAACCTGAACCGACCAGAACACCGACACGTTCAGCATTTTCATCGTTAATTACCAGCCCAGAATCTTCCAAAGCCATTTCTGCTGCAGCCAGACCATACTGAATGAAGAGATCCATTTTTTTGATCTCTTTTTTCGCAATAAAATCTTCGGCATTAAAATCTTTGACCTCACCAGCAATCTGGGTGGGTAGATCAGAGGCATCAAACCGGGTAATTTTACCAATTCCACTCTGACCACTGGTTACTGCAGCCCAGTTTTTTTCGGTTCCAGTTCCCAGTGGCGATACTACCCCAAGACCTGTGACTACGACTCTACGCATAAAAATCTCTCTTCGATAAAAGACTAGTATTTGTTACTTAACCGACGCTACCAATATAGATAAATGGTTCTCGGTTATTTAAGATAATAGATAAAAAGGTGGTGTCAGACTATTGATCTGACACCACCATTATTTCAATCAAGCTGCTTTATTGATGTAATCAACTGCATTTTTGACGGTCTGAATTTTTTCAGCGTCATCATCAGAAATTTCTACGTCAAATTCTTCTTCAAGAGCCATGACCAATTCAACGGTATCAAGGGAATCGGCACCAAGATCATCCATGAATGCGGCATTGTCAGTAACTTGCTCTTCGTCTACACCTAATTGCTCAGCAACAATCTGTTTTACTCTCTCTTCAATAGAAGCCATTTATTTTTCTCCTTTTTGGTTATGTCGGCCATAAACTAGCCAGTTTATCTACATGTACATTCCGCCGTTAACACCGAGAACTTGACCCGTTATGTAGCCGGAATTATCGGATGCCAGAAAAAGAACTGTGTTGGCAATATCGTCAGCAGATCCGAGGCGTGCTAATGGAATCTGATTTGCCAATGCAAGACGCTTGTCTTCAGGTAGAGCATCGGTCATTGCCGTAGCGATAAAACCAGGGGCAACAGCATTAACGGTGATATTTCGTACTGCCAATTCTCTGGCATTGGAGCGGGTCAATCCCATCAAACCGGCTTTACTGGCACAATAATTTGCTTGGCCGGCGTTACCCATTTGCCCGACTATCGATGCGATATTTATGATTCTGCCACTACGTTGTTTGGACATCACCCTGGAAACGGCCCGGGTACACAGGAAGGCACCCTTAAGATTGACATCAAGGACGGCATCCCAATCTTCGTCCTTCATGCGCATCAAAAGTCCATCACGAGTGATCCCGGCATTATTAACCAGGATATCGATCCGACCGAAGGCTTCCTTGCCCGCTTTTACCATTTGTTCAACATCAGCTGTAACCGTTACATTGCCCTGAACCGCTATCGCATCAGTACCAGCAGCTTTGAGTTCAGCGACAAACTCCTCAGTCACCTGCAAATCCACATCAACGGCAACAATTTTTGCCCCTTGTGCTGCCAAAGCCAAAGCAATACTGCGGCCGATACCACGTGATGCGCCGGTAATCAATGCAACTCTATCTCGTACCATAAATGTTCACCCTTTTAATTGAGAAATTTACTCTATCATACAACTATTTTACGGGTCTCACAAAAAAAACATAAGACGTTTTAATCGCATTACCGTTGCAGTTTTATCAGACTGGCAACATCACCAATATTTTTCAAAGCTGCAGGTCGATCAATTCGCTTAATTAAGCTCGAAAGAACTCTTCCCGGTCCAATCTCAACATAGCTGTCAACCCCGAGTTCTTTCATTGTTAGAATCGATTCATCCCAACGAACCGGAGCACACACCTGCTGAACCAGTAAATCTTTTACTTTTGTTTCGTCCTGACAAGGCTGTGCTTCAACATTGCTTATGACCGGACAGGTAAGTGGAGAAACAGTTACCGTTTCAAATTCGGCTTGCAATCGTTGTGCGGCAGGTGCCATCAATGAAGAATGGAATGGCGCACTGACCGGCAGCAACATTGCCCGTTTCGCCCCCCGCTCTTTTGCCAATTCAATTGCCCGTTCTACAGCTGTGGTATGGCCGGCTATAACTATCTGTCCCGGACTATTGAAGTTTGCCGGCGCAACAACCTCACCAGCAGCAGCTTCCTGGCACAATTCACTCAACTCAGCAGCGTCTATACCCATCACGGCAGCCATAGCACCAACACCAACGGGAACCGCTTCCTGCATAAAAATGCCCCGTTGCCGCACAGTCTTAACCGCTACACCAAATTCAATCGCGCCAGCAGCAACCAATGCCGAATACTCGCCCAAAGAGTGGCCAGCCACATAATTTGGTCTATAGCCGGTTTCTTCCAGAAGCACCCGCAGTGCTGCGATACTGGTGGTCAGAATTGCCGGTTGGGTATTGGCAGTCAGTTTCAAATCGGCTTCAGAGCCAGAAAAACACATCTCTGCGATATCGAAACCGAGGGAATCGTTTGCCTCTTCGAATACAAGTTTAGCAACTTTAAAATTTTCAGCCAGGTCTTTCCCCATTCCCGAGAACTGTGAACCTTGCCCTGGAAAAACAAATGCATCCATATTTATATAAATCCTAAAATCATATCAATTCACTACCGGCATAAACTACCAGCGGATTAATGTCGATCCCCAAGTGAAACCACCACCAAACGCCGCCGACAAAATCAAAGTACCTTCCTTCAACAAGCCTTGTCGATTAGCTTCATCAATGGCGATTGGAATAGTGGCTCCAGATGTGTTGCCATATTTATGGACATTGATAAAACTCTGTTCACTGGTTAAACCAAGTCGCTTGGTTGTCGCTTCAAGAATTCGCAAATTTGCCTGATGCGGGATAAATTGACCAACATCGGCGCTGGTATAACCATTTGCAGCAAGCGCCTCTTTGGACACCTTAGTCAAAGACCGTACTGCCACCTTAAAAACCTCATTACCTTCCATCCTTAAGAACGGTAGTTTAGCTTCAATTCCAGCAGCGGATGCAGGATTTTTGGCACCAAATCCGGGTTGATGTAGCAGTTCCCAATAATTACCATCAGAATAGAGATGACACGATAAAACACCGGAATCGCCCTCCTGTGCTTCCAAAACTACCGCCCCAGCTCCGTCCCCAAACAATATGCAAGTATTTCTGTCGGTCCAATCAATAATACGACTAAAGGTTTCAGCACCAATAACCAAAGCCCTTTTTCCACGACCAGACATAAGAAAATCGTTGGCATTTGACAGAGCGTAAAGAAATCCACTGCAAGCGGCAGAGATATCGTAGGCGTAGGCATTTTTAGCCCCAAGTTTTGCCTGCACCAAGCAACCTGTAGCTGGCCAAGGATAATCCCCGGTAATCGTTCCGACAACAATCAGATCGATATCTTCGGCAGTTAGTCCAGCCATTTCCAGGGCTCGCTGAGCTGCTATGGTAGCCATATCTGAGGTACATTCATCGTCACCTGCTATGCGTCGCTGAACGATTCCAGTTCTGGCGACAATCCAATCATGATTGGTATCAACCATCTTTTCGAGATCATAATTGGTTCTTATTTCTTCAGGAAGGTAAGATCCTGTGCCGATAATTCGTGCTTTCATTCTCAAATTACTCCTTGGCCTGAACTAAACCGCCATCAATCAGTCTGCACTCAGCAAATTGACAAGTTTATCTTCAAAACGAATTTTTGCATATTCGCCCGCCTGCCTAATTGCAATGCTTATTGCTACAGCATCAGAACTACCATGACAAACGATACCGGCACCTGCAATACCAAGTAACGGGGCACCACCATATTCGGCCGGGTTGGTTCTTTTCTTAAATGCAGCAAATGCCGGCTTACTAAATAAGTAACCCAGCTTGGCCCAAAATCGACCTTCAATTTCCTGTTTCAACATTGTCCCAATAGCGACGGCGAGTCCTTCTGATACCTTCAGTACAACGTTACCAACAAAGCCATCACAGACGACAACATCAACCGAGCCGTTATAAACATCGCCACCTTCAACATAGCCGATGTAATTTAAGGGGGAATCTTTCAAAAGCAAGTGTGCTTCACGGGTAAGATCGTTCCCTTTTTTTTCTTCTTCACCATTTGAGAGCAGACCAACTCTGGGGTTGGGTTTGGCAAGAAAATGTTCAACATAGAGGCTACCCATAAGGGCAAATTGATTAAGATGGGAAGCCTTGCAATCGACATTTGCCCCCATGTCCAGCACCATGGTTTCAGCATTAAGGTTTGGCAACAAAGTGGCAATTGCCGGTCGCTCAATCCCTTTTACCCGACCCAGGACAAACATTCCACAAGCCATAATTGCGCCTGAATTACCAGCACTGACAACAGCAGAAGCAGACCCTTTTTTCACCAGATCAAAAGCAACCCGAATTGACGAGTCCTTCTTTTTCCGCAACGCTATAGATGGAGATTCGTGCATACCAACAACTTCGCTGGCATGATGGACAGCAATACCTAGATCGGCAGCTTGATGTTTTTCCAGCTCTGCCTCAATCTGCGCAGTGTCACCCACGAGAACAATCTGGCAACCCCACTCACGGCAAGCGACAACAGCACCAGCAACTTCAGCAGCAGGTGAGTTGTCACCCCCCATAGCATCAACGGCAATTTTTACTGACATGATCGCAATCAGACCAGATTAAACTTCATCACTACTGATTATTTCTTTACCTTTATAAGTTCCACAGTGTGGGCAAACACGGTGCGGCAACTTTGGCTCCTGACATTGAGGACAAACCGAAATTCCCGGTGCACTTATGGCATCATGGGAACGACGCATATTTTTTTTGGACTTAGATGTTTTCTTTTTTGGTACCGCCATTATACTTTCTCCTTACAATTCAAAAAATGATATTTCAAACTATTAATAAAATATCAAGGTAACGCCTGATTAGACAAATCAGGTCTTTTTAAAATTCATATCAGCCAATATATTAAATTTACTATTAAACGGTTTTTTTACACACTCACAACTACTAACATTTAAGTTCACACCACATTCAGGACAAAGCCCCCGGCACGAAACATCACAGAGGGGACTAATTGGTATTGCCATCAGTAATTGTTCCTGCAATGGTTCCTGCAACTCCAGCACATCATCCTGATAACAAGTCAACCCAAGATCTGCCGCTGCCAATTCAACTTCTTCTTCCGTCTCACAACTCTCCGGTTGCGGCACAAAAGTGAAACTAAATGACTCCGCTAGAGGTAACCTATAATGATGCAAACAACGACCACATTTTAATCTGACGACGGCATGCAACTGACCGTCCACTTCAATAAACTTACCAGACCGCTGTAAGCGCAACTTAAACTCAAACGGTGGGTAGAATTTAAGGTCATCGACCCCGGCTAGTTCCTGAAGGTCAGGAAAATCTGCTAAAGAGCATGAGTACTCTTGCTCCAACTCTCCCGCTTTGATATCTTTCAGCTCAATCCGCACAAATCACCACCAAGGCAAAGGGAACAGTATAAAGCTAGACCAAATCATGTCAAGACAAACCGACAAGTACACTTTTCAACTATTCAGAATGGCGCATTTTCTAGCCCATTCACCGTTGATTTGCAAGTTATTTTTGAGCAGACATGTAGTCTGGTATTTATTACCAGCAAAAGACCGTAAATAAGCAACTGCAAACTGGTTACCGATATGCATAAAAAAAATTCAAAATCAAACTAATTAGGCCCATAACAACAAACACCAGGAAAACTTAATGACCGACAAACAAACAGCTACAGCACTGCTCAAACTGATTGAAATAATGGCAACCCTGCGTTCACCACATGGCTGCCCCTGGGATCAGCAACAAACACCAGAAACCCTGAAACCATACATACTCGAAGAAACTTACGAATTAATTGAAGCGATTGACAACAATGATACATTTGAAATTCGTGATGAATTGGGTGACCTCTTGCTTCAAGTCGTTTTTATGGCGCAAATGTTTTCTGAACAAAATAAATTTGGCCTGGCTGAGGTTGCAGAATCAATCAGCAATAAACTGATCCGCAGACATCCGCATGTATTTGGCAATGCAAATGCTGACGATCACGCAGCACGCTGGCAAAAAATTAAACAACAGGAACGTGCGGCCAAAGGTAAAGGCAATAAATTGGCTGATCGCATACCAGCCAATCTACCCGCCTTAAAAAAAGCAGCAAAAGTTGCAAAAAGTTTGGATAATAATCTTCAGACAATTGAGGTTGACAAAATCCATGATATCCTGCGACAACTTTCTCTTGTTACTGCTGATCCAATTGGTTCTAAAAATGATCTAGATAAATTATTTGGTAATTTACTCTTTGGCGTGGTTCAACTTGGCAATTCACTGCAACTAGATGCCGAAGATTTGCTCCGCAAAAAAACCATTGAGGTTATAGCTGAGATTGACAATTAAAAGAACTCTTTTTAGGTCATTAATTGCAAAGTCAGTGAAAAACAAAAGGTTTTAGAATCCATCCACGCAAGCTGTGGATAACTTGTGCGTAAAGCTGTTGAAAATATCATTGACACACGAAAACCAGTCAACAACAACATTTTGCCTATTTTTTAACCAGTTTTATTTTGATGTATTTTCAAGTACTTACGAATGATTAATAACTAAGTTTAAAATTACCATATAGCTCTTATGAATTTATTAATGTTTTTCATGAAAGGACCCATAGATGTTTATAAAACTCCTAATACTCTTTACTTTAGTGCCTGTAATTGAACTTTACGTATTAATTGAAGCAGGGCGACAAATCGGGGCCGCCGCTACAATCGGGATGATATTAGTTACCGGAATTGCCGGTGCATACCTAGCAAGAAGTCAGGGTTTTGATTTAATTAATAAAATTCAAACTGATCTGAATCAAGGCAAAGTTCCGGCTCAAGAAATGATGGATGGAGTAATGATTCTGACTGGTGGACTACTCCTTTTGACCCCTGGATTTTGCACCGATCTGTTTGGATTTTGCCTGCTGACTCCGGTCACCAGACAATTTTTCAAGGTATGGTTAAAAAAATGGCTCGATCTAAAAATTCAGCGTGGAGAAATAAATTTCAAACAATTTAAGTAGGTTTATTTAGTAAAGTCCCAAATAACGAAGATCAGTCTATAAAATCCAACCGCGACAAACACATGGGTATTATTATTTACCTCTATTACGCAGCACCTGCCACCCCTGTTGAATCTCTTCTACTTTGAACAGGTAACAACAACCCAGATAGGTTAAAGCCCCAATACCAATGGCAGCACCTAACACCAAAGATTTATTCAACCATAATCCCGGCTGTAACCAATCGACCCGATTAAGAATTAAGGTAACCACTAATGCCATTAATAAACATGCCGGGATAGCCTTTAAAATCGGGATATAGAGGGCTTTGTGAAAAAAAGTACCAACCTTGCGCTGCAACAATACCAACAACATTGCTGCATTAAACGCAGATGCCAGCGTCAGAGCTATGGCCAATCCGACAAATCCATAAAACTGCATAAGGACAACACCGACAACCAGATTAACCAATAAGGTCCAAAACGAAATAACTACTGGGGTACGGGTATCTTTTAACGCATAGAATGTTTGTGCTGCAATCCGGCTGTAACCGACAAATATAAGCCCAGGAGCATAACAGACTAGTGCCAGTGCAGTATTTTCAAGTGCTAGCGTATCAAACTCGCCACCAAGAAAAAAAAGTGAATAGATCGGCTGAGAACAAACAATCAGTCCCACGATTGCAGGAAGGGTGAATATAGAGATCAAGGTCATTGCAAAAGATAACGATTGTCGCAGGCCAACCTCATCGTTCTCGGCGACCTGACGGCTCATCATCGGCAATGCTGCCTGAGCTAAGGAGACAATAAAGATCCCTTGGGGGAATTCAAACAGGCGTTGACCATAGTAAAGATACGAAACACTTCCCTCGGGAAGAAATGACGCCAATAGTCGGGTGACAACAATGTTAATCTGGTAAATTGCCACTCCGGCTATCCCCGGCAGCATCAATGTCATAATTTTACGCAGATAAGTATCACCGCGAAAGTTAAAATCTAGCCTCAACTTGATTTTATAACGGCATAAAACCGGAAATTGGAGTAGTAGTTGTACCATGCCCCCTAATATAACCCCCACAGCAAGGGCATAAATTGGCTGTGCAAATAAATGGCCCATGGTTAAGGCACTGATTATCATCGCCAAATTTAAGAACAGTGGCGATAATGAAGGGAGAAAAAAATGACCTCTGACATTGAGAATACCGGTCAACAATGCCAACATTGACACCAGTCCGATATATGGAAACATGATCCGATTTAGCTGATCGGTTAACTGCAGCTTTCCTGCCACTTGACCAAAACCATAACCAATCCCCTGTACAATCCATGGTGATAAAATTACCCCTAACGAAACAACCACCAACATAATTAACAATAACAGACTGACGCAACGGTTAGCTAACTGCTGCGCCTCTTTTTCACCACGCTGGTGAAAAACTTCTGAATATATCGGAATAAAAGCGGCAGTCAAAGAGCCTTCACCAAAGAAACGCCGCAACAGGTTTGGAATCGTAAATGCCATAAAAAAAGCATCCGTTACCATTCCCGCACCAAAAAATCTTGCCACAACAACATCCCTGACTAAACCGGCAATCCGACTTAGGGATGTTGCTGATGCCATAACCATGGTTGCCGCAGCGATTTTTTTATTCTCAACCATTCGAAAATTTTAATCCTAAAGAAAATCGTCATAACAGTTTGAAGATACGTGTTTTTTTTAATCTTATTAGCACATTATAACTTGACATAAAAATGTCAACAAACTAGTATCGCAAAAAATTTGAGGCGTAGAACTTATAAAATTAACAAGGAGAATCAATTCGTGGCAAACCATAAATCAGCTGCAAAACGTAACCGTCAAAATGCCGTAAAAAGAGCTCGTAACACTCACATCCGCACCACCATGCGTAATCTGGTAAAGCAGGTTCGTGAAGCAGTTACCGCCGAAGACAAAGATGCAGCAAAAACAGTTCTAACAAAAGCTCTCCCCTACATTGATAAAACTGCAACCAAAGGGGTTATCAAAAAAGCCACTGCCAGCCGGAAGATTTCCCGCTTGACCAAGCTGGTTAACACCCTGAACTAAATAAATAATCACAGTTTAATTGCCGGGGCTGATTATTCAGCCCCGGCTTTTAACTAGCTTCAAAATCAAGCTCTCCAACAACGCTTCCGCATCTGCTCCGCTTGACTTCATGGCCAAATCGGTTTCTAAAAACAGTTCGTGAGCCCGGATAAAATCTTTGCGTGAAAATCGCTTCCCCTGTTGCACCATACCATTAACGACAAAAGGTGGAACCCCAGCTATCTTTGCCAACTCATTTACCGGACGCTTTTGCACTTGCAGTTCACGTACCTTCCAAAGTTGACGAAAATGTCTTACCAGTAAAAAAAGAATCTTAAGTGGTGCTTCTCCGGCAGCAGTAAGACGCATGATTAAGGTTAACGCTTTACCAATATCACCACTACCGACAGCATCACCCAAGGCAAAAATATTTTCCGAGCGACCTCTGGAAACTACCGCATGAACATCTTTTATATCGATCAACGTAGCAGTACCAATATACAATGTCAGCTTATCCAGTTCGGCATGAACTTCGTGCAGGTTATTACCCACCAAAACGCTGAAAAGTTCCAGTGCGTCGGCAGAGATTTTCACTTCACGTTGACTCAGAATATTGCGGATGTAACCAGGAGTTTCACGATCAGAAAGGGATTTAAACTCAATCAGGTCACCACATTTTTTAAATTTTTTAAAAAACTTGCGGCGACTATCAATCTTGTCGGCAATAAATAACAGGCACGTTTCCGGAGCCGGTTCATCCAGATAGGAGAGTAATTTTTCAAGCTCAGCGGCAGGCAACTGCTGAGCATCTTTGACCGTTACTAAACGTTTTGCGGCAAACATCGGATAGGTCATTGCCGCCTCAATAATCTCTCCGGCGGTAGTATCTTTACCGTAAAATTGATTATCGTTAAAATCATCTCCAGCAGCAGACAAAACTGCGGTTCTAACTGCACGAGCTGCCCGCTTTACCAGAAAGTCTTCTGGACCATAGAGAAAAATAAGTTCGGGAACTTGATTAGCGCGCAACTTGCGGAATAATTCGTCACCGTTCATTTATCAAAAATCATCAAGCAACTGGTAAAGAATTTCTTCTGCCAGATGTCTGCTTATTTCTTCAATTGCCTGCTGTTCAAAATCCTCCTGGGCAATTTTATCGTCAGCGGCATGATAGATACTGCTCCAACTGATTTCTTTCTCCCACAGCGGCGATTTGGTATCTGTGTCAAGCAGTGCTACAGCAACTGTCATAGTGGCTCGATATTCGCCGATGGCATCGTTGCGATCATATGAGAGTGCTCCACTGCGGTAATTAATTATCGTCCCCTGCAGTATCGCATCAGCGAGCTCACGATTCTCAATCTGCCCAATTTTGTGGTTACGAGTAAAAACTTCGCTGACCAGATTGGTCAATTTGTTTTCAAGTAGAGGTTCAGCGGTCTGATTAACAAATAGCGGGATATAGATTTTTTCCACCCCTCCCGGCAATACCCCGACCTGACCGGGGAAATTATAGCCGCAGCCAACCAGACAAAGGAGGAAAATAAGCTGAACATACATTTTCATCATGCGACCACAATATTAACTAAACGGCCTGGAACAACAATAAGCTTGCGAACCTGTTTTTCAGCAATGAAACGTTGCACATTAGGCTCTGCCAGTGCCTCGGTTTCGATCGTCTCCTTATCGCTATCAACGGCAATGGTAATTTTACCACGCACTTTACCATTTACCTGCACCACCATAGTGATTTCGGCAGTGACCAAGGCAGACTCATCCCATTCTGGCCAGCCCGAAGTTTCAACCCCTTGCTGGTGCCCCAAAATTTGCCAGAGTTCCTCAC
>DAOWKG010000217.1 GCA_030639985.1 Desulfuromonadaceae bacterium | reverse complement strand
GAGCAACGCCCTGACCGGCGGCCACAAGTTCGCGCACAATTTGTTCATTGGCGGCAGTGACGATATTGTGCGGCGGCTTGGCAATATGTCCCAACTTGTTTACCAGAACCTGATAAAAGGGAAACTTGTCATCTACCCACACCCAGGGAAGATTAGCGAGGGCACTCCAGTCAACCGGGTCACCGCTGGTGATCAACCCGCTCGGTATCGCCACACAGACACGAACATGAGTGATAAGGCGTTGTGAGATGTCGGCATCGGGAAGCATACCGTAAAAAAATCCGATATCAAGTGATCCATTTTTAAGTCGTTGAGCCGTACTGGTAGTTTCACCGCCATGGAAGATGACATTCAGGTCGGGGTGCAGCAGCGATAATCTTTGGTTGATTGCGCTGATCCGTAAAAAAGTTGGGTCGGTATTAAGACCGATGGTGACCGATGCGGTGATTCCCCGACGGAGGGTATCGGCACAGCGCTCCAGCGACTCGCACGCACCCAGGACTTCCTCGGCGTGTTGTAGCAGGATGCTTCCGGCTTCGTTCAATGTCATTCCCCGCGTACTGCGTTCAAACAGGCTGACACCCAGTTTTTCTTCCAGCCCTTTCAGTTGACTGGAGATGGCAGACTGGCTCAGGTGAAGTTTGTCCGCGGCACGTGTCAGGTTCTGTTCGCGGGCAATGGTGATAAAGGTGCGAAGTTGGGCAAGTTGCATATTACCTCCGACAATGTTCGAAAAAATCGAACGTAATGTCCGTGAAGATCAATTGGACTTGGAGTATAAATCAGTTTAAAAACTGGATCTACAGATTTTTCGACGATCTATTTTACTTTAAAGCGTTCTAAATTATTTATAACAGGCAATTCCGATGAGTGGATTGAAAAGTGAGGCAACAGCAGGTTGCCCATACATATGGCATGCTGAAATTAAGAACTGGGTACAGATCCTTCTGGGCAGTATCGCCTTGGCTCTGGGAGTCACGGCCTTTCTACAGCCGAACCAGATTGTGTCAGGTGGTACACCGGGAATGGCGATTCTCCTTTGTCATTTGAGTGGCCTGACCGTCGGAACGCTGATACTGGCGATCAATATTCCCTTGTTAATCCTGGGGTATTTTTATCTGGGGCAGGGGTTTGTCTGGCGGACGCTGGTTGTTGTCGTAGGTCTTTCGGGGCTGGTCGATCTATTCAGCGAAGTTCTCAAAATCGGGGCGGTCACAAACAATCCGTTTCTGGCAGCAATTTACGGTGGCGCCGCTATCGGTATTGGTGTCGGTCTGATTCTCAAGGGGAACGCCTCGGCCGGCGGGTCGACCATTGTCACTCGTATTCTGGCTAACCATATCCCCTTGCGCCCAGGACAGCTACTTTTATGCATGGATGCTGTGATTGTCATTTCCACGGCCCTGGTTTTCGGTGCGGTCACACCCGCCTTGTGGAGCCTGGTCAGTGTTATTGTGACCGGCCGCTGTATTGATCTTGTGCTGCGTAACTACGTACTGGTGCCTAGCTAACCCCTTAATCCCTTGACCCCCTGTAATGCTAATGCTAAAAATCGCCTCGATTCAGTAAGTACTATACATATAAGGAGAAAATATCATGGAAAGAACATTCGCAATCATCAAGCCCGATGCTTTTGCTGCTGGTTCAGCTGGTAAAATTTTGGCACGTATTTATGCTGAAGGTTTTAACGTTGTTGGTTTGAAAAAACTCTATATGAGCAAAGTTGAAGCTGAAGGTTTTTATGCTGTCCATAGCGAACGCCCATTTTTCGGTGAACTTACCGATTTCATGAGCAGTGGTCCTTGTGTTGTTATGGCGCTTGAGGCTGACAATGCTATTGCTAAGTGGCGTGACCTTATGGGTGCAACCAATCCTGCCGAGGCTGCTGATGGCACCTTGCGTAAAGAATTTGGTAGTAACATCGGTGAAAATGCTACTCACGGTTCCGATGCAACCGATACTGCAGCATTTGAACTGGGCTATTTCTTTAACGGACTGGAATTACTTTAATTCTTCCAGTGTCCTGTTATGCGTGGAATGTCGCAAAATTACGTCGGGATTTTGCGTATCAACAAGGCGTGACTTTTTCTGCATAGCCAAAGCTATACAGCGAAAGTCACAACGCAGTGGATGCGTAAAATAACAAGTAAGATGTGGCAGTTTATGCATGACATGATACTTGTTAAATAGCTTGTTTCTATTAAAGCCCTTCGGTAAAATCCCGGAGGGCTTTTTTTATGCTGAATATCGCCCACGCCCCTTGGCCTAATTTTCATATGGTAACTTCGGGCAATATTTAACGGAGAGACGCAGAGAGGGAGAGTTGCAGAGAATGCCAAAATCAAAATTTTGTTTTGGGTTCATTTTGGAAAATTTTTCGACTTTCTCAGCGTCCTCTGCGTCTCAGCGTTAAAAATGTGTTTTGAAGTTACTTAGAAGACATGGTCAAAACAAAAACTTAAAATTAGCCACCAGGAGCACCAAGAAAAACTTTTCCTAAATGCTTTGATTCCCTTGGTGTCCTTGACGTCTTGGTGGCAAGCAGTATTTAATTTTTTTAAATAACCGTAATTGAAAGAGGATTTTTTTGAATAGCGGAAAGATTGACCTTAAAAGTCTGACCCGGGAGCAGTTGGTAGAATTTTTATCTGAATTCGGGAAAGAAAAATATCGGGCCAAGCAGATTCTAAACTGGATCTATCAGCGCAACGTTACCGATTTTGAACAGATGACCGATCTGGCAAAGCAGTTTCGTGCCCAATTGGCCGAACGTGCATACGTCTCATCCTGGCAGCCAGAGGTGGTTGAAACCAGTAGTGATGGTACGGTTAAGTATCTGTTTCGTCTGG
>DAOWKG010000127.1 GCA_030639985.1 Desulfuromonadaceae bacterium | reverse complement strand
CTTCCCAGTTTTTCAACCAGGTTGGAGCATTATCATAGTGGACATTGTGAACCGTTTTGATGAAATTTCTCCGGGTAAAGGCAGCAACTGCAGGAGCGGCAGTATAGAGCAGGACGATGAAAAAAAGTGCCCAACCGGCAGATGCCCGAGCATCTTTGATTCTCGGTACGGTGAAAAAACGGATAATAACGTGTGGTAGTCCGGCAGTGCCAACCATCAAGGCAACAACAATAAAAAATACGTCAATCTTGGGTCTGATTCCGGAGGTGTATTCGCTGAAGCCAAGGTCTTTGTGGATGCCGTTCAAAACGTCAAGTAGATATCTGCCTTGGGTTGATGGGTCTTGTAGCAGGTCGGCACCGGCGGCACTGATTGTACTGCCGAAGCCGAAAGCTGGAACTGGATTGCCGGTTAGCATGATCGAGATATAGATTGCCGGAATCATGTAAGCAACGATCAGAACGCAGTATTGAGCTACCTGGGTGTAGGTTATCCCTTTCATGCCACCAAGAACGGCATAAAAAAAGACGATGCACATGCCGATGACAACTCCGGTGTTGATCGGAACGTTAAGGAAGCGGGAGAACACTACCCCGACACCGCGCATTTGACCGGCAACGTAAGTAAAGGAGATAAATATGGCGCAGACCAGGGAGATGATTCTGGCACTTTGAGAATAGTACCGATCACCGATAAATGCGGGGACGGTGAATTTGCCATATTTGCGTAAATAAGGGGCCAGTAGCATGGCCAGGAGGACATAGCCACCAGTCCAGCCCATCAGGTACATAGAGCCATCGCGACCCATAAATGAGATTAGTCCCGCCATCGAAATAAATGAGGCAGCAGACATCCAGTCGGCACCAGTTGCCATCCCATTTAAAATCGGGTGAATGGTTCGCTCAGCAGTGTAGAATGCTCCGGTAGAAACCGCTCGGGAACGGATTGCGACGATAATATAAATAAGGAATGTTATGCCGACAAAAAGCCAGGTCCAAGTGGTAATGGTCATGGCGTTAAATTCCCCCGACACAAACTGGCTATGCTGATATTAATCTTCGTAGACATTATATTTCCGATCCAGCCTATTCATCAGCCAGACATAAATAATGATCAGCAGGCAAAAAACAATTTCGGCACCCTGGTTGGCGAACCAGAATCCTAAAGGGAAGCCCAATAGTTTAAATCTGTCGAGTTGGTCGGCAAAAACAATGCCGCACAGGAATGAAACAATAAACCAGATTGATAGCAGGATGGTTATATATTTGAGGTTCTGTTTCCAGTAATTTTGTAGCTCTCTTTCTCTCACTGTTTAAACCCCATTGTGGCCAGCGATTATGTTTAGAACGCTATTTGATAACAATTTTCTATTTTAGCCAAAATAGTATTTTTGGCAATCAATTAATTAAATGTGAGCGCTATTTTAGCTTGCCCAGTCAACACTTACCGGTCAGTTTACAATTTTGGAAAAGTGCCTTTTGGTTGAATCTTGCAGCTTACTGGCAACCCGAAAGGCTTCTTTGAGCAGATCCTGCTCGTTTTTTGTCAATGCATAGGGGTCAAGGTAGTGGCTTGGGAAGCGTCCCTGGTCAATCAGGTCAATCTCGTTTCGCAGCCGTAGGAAAGTGAAAGCCTCAAATGCGGCTTTTATGTGTTCTGCTGTTTCCTGGTTGAAAATATTGAGTTTTACCAGCTGATCCAGACGCTCAAGGGTTGTGGTGGCAATGCCCTGCCGCTCAAGGAGAAACATTCTGACACAGTCGACGATAAAGATGCTGCCTGCTTGTTTGATTGAAAGCTTGCCCTTGTGCTTTTTATCCTTATCGAGTGAAAATCTCCCGAGTAGACTTAGTGGCACCTTATGTTTGAAATCAAGCTCCATCATGTGGTAGAGAAATATTGGGTGCGCTTTGATCTCAGTATTAATTATGTCGCGTAAATCCTGACATAGGGATGCCTCACCGGTAATTGGCATAAAGTCAAAGAATATGGAGCAGTAGCGCACTTTTTGTGCTTCGGGAACCCTGATCCAGTCAGAAACTCGTTCCTGCCACTCTGTCAGTCTGCCCCGCCAAAGGGGGTTGTTGACCATCACATCGCCATCACAGCGGGGGTAGCCTATGCGTGACAGTGCTGCCACTAGTTTTTCGGCAAAGGGTAGAAAGAATGCGTCGACTTCGGTAACCATTTCATCAGGAAAATCCTCGTAGATAAAACCGTTATCTTGATCTGGTCCCAATAACATCTCTTTGCGACCACCGCTGCCCATGATGATAAAGGAGAACTTGATATCTGGGACAGTTTTACTCTGGCGCTTCATCTCTTCAAAGACGATATCGTGGCAGCGGCGGATGATGCGGTGGTGGATGTAGGAAATGATTTCCATGGTTTCGATATGGGAACGACTTTCGCTCATCAATGCTTTAGCCACTTTGACGATCTCTTCCCGCGCAGAAATAAGATCTTCAACGGTGCGGGCGTTGTTGACGTTGCCTATCAGGAGCATCGATTTTTGACTGCGAAATTTCATTAAATCGTGCAGTGATACGATGCCGACTACATCACCCCGATCAAGAATCGGCATGTGCTTGATTTTATTACCCATCATGAATGTTGTTGCTTCATACATGAAGGTGTCAGGTGACATGGTATATGGTTGCGGTGTCATAACGTCACCGGCGTTGGAAGTTTGGCAATCGGCAGCTTCCCGAGCCAGTACTTTAGCAACCAGATCACGCTCCGTAACGATCCCGGTTAGTTTGTTGTTCTGGTCACAAACCAGCATGGCACCGATGCTGTGCTGAATCATTTTTATGGCAATATCTCTGACTGGTGTCGTAATGGTGCAGGTTTCAATATTTGGTGACATGATTTCTGAAAGGCGTTTCTGAAACGGATAGGCTTCCATTTGTGCCAGCGTATTCTGGGCGTGATCACTGACCATGTCGGAGTAAAGATTGCGGACTCGGGAGTATATTGCCTGATTGAAATATTCGGTAATGTGGGGATAGCTAGCCGCAATTCTGGTCAATAATTGCTTTGGGATCAGGTAGCACTCACTGTCTTTTGCCGGTCGAGCCCCGGCCGCATAGCCGCCTTCACTGAAGATTGGTGTGCTGCCGAAGAATGCCCCTTCTTTGCGATAATCGACAATCATCTCCACCCCGCCGGGGGTTAGTACTACAATTTCGATAAGCCCGGATTTGATTATGTAGAGGTATCCAGTGGGGGGATCTTGCATGGTAAAAATGTGGATTTTAGCCGGGAACTTTTTTACTTTTGCGGCTTCACTCAGTTCGGTGAATATTTCCTCGGGGAGCTGATTAAACGGTTCTGTCTCGCGCAGAGTTTTGACGAGGCCCATAGGCGAATCCAATCTGTGAAAATGTAATAGCTATTCAGTTATTCGATGGATGAAAATAAAACTAATTAAATCGAATGGTTACGAGAGAGCTAAAGACTTCCGATTGGAAGCCTTCTCATAACTATAGGTAGAATATCACATGTATGGTGCAGATAGGAAGGGCTTGATTTGATCCGTTTTAAGCCTCCACTTTCTTTTTACCAAAGCCGATCGGATGGGCTTGAAAGCGGATAATCAAATCGGCAATAATTTTACCCCAAATTGTTACT
>DAOWKG010000275.1 GCA_030639985.1 Desulfuromonadaceae bacterium | reverse complement strand
GGAGCGTAAGTACCCCTCCTTTGGTAACCTGGCTCCACGTGATATCTCTTCCCGTTCAGCAAAAGAAGCTTGTGATGCTGATCTTGGTGTTGGCCCAGGAAAACGTGGTGTTTACCTTGATTTTAAGGATGCTATCGATCGGGTTAGTCAGGCAACAATTGCCGAGCGTTATGGCAATTTATTTGATATGTACGAGAAAATTACCGATGAGAACGGCTATGAGCGCCCCATGCGTATTTATCCTGCTCCTCACTACAATATGGGTGGCCTCTGGGTTGATTACGAGTGCCAGAGCAATATTCCTGGATTGTTTGTTCTTGGTGAGGCAAACTTCTCGGTTCACGGTGCCAACCGTCTCGGTGCTTCGGCACTGATGCAGGGTCTGGCTGATGGTTACTTCGTTATTCCTTATACCATCGCACCTTATTTGGCTTCGATTACTCCAGGTGCTGTAAAGGAAGACCACGCTGAGTTTAAGAAGTCGGTTGAGGATATTGAGGCTCAAACCAACAAGTTGCTCGCCATTAATGGTAAGAAAACTGTCGGCGAACTGCATAAAGAGCTTGGTACCATGATGTGGGAAAATGTTGGCATGGCGAGAAGTGATGCCAGTCTGAAGGATGCACTCAAGCGGATTCCAGAGATACGTGATGAATTCTGGAATAATGTCAAGGTAACCGGAAATAGCAAAGAGATCAATCAGCAGCTCGAGAATGCCGGCCGCTTGGCTGATTTCCTTGAGTTTGCTGAAGTTATGGCTGAGGATGCATTGAATCGTGAGGAGTCCTGTGGTGGTCATTTCCGCACAGAGCACCAAACCGACGATGGCGAAGCGATGCGTGATGATGAAAACTTCAGTTACGTTGCTGCTTGGGAATTCAAGGGTATCGGGAAAAGACCTGAATTACACAAAGAGCCTTTGAAATTTGAAAGAGTTAAACTTGCTGTGAGGAGTTATAAATAATGGATCTTACACTGCATGTATGGCGCCAGAAGGGGCCACAGGATAAAGGAAAGTTGGAGACCTATCCAGCTAAGGGTGTCAGCCCAGACATGTCCTTTTTGGAGATGCTTGATGAGGTCAATGACCGGCTGATTAAAGAAGGCAACGATCCAATCGCTTTCGATCACGATTGTCGTGAAGGTATCTGTGGCATGTGTTCGCAGGTTATCAATGGTCGCCCTCATGGTAAGCAAGAAGGTACAACTGTTTGCCAGTTGCATATGCGTCAATATAACGATGGTGATGAAATCTTTATTGAGCCATGGAAAGCCAGAGCTTTCCCAGTGCAAAAAGACTTGATCGTTGATCGTACTGCTCTCGATGTGATTATGCAGGCAGGTGGCTATGTTTCTTGTCACACCGGTGGTGTTGATGATGCCAACGCACTATTGATCCCAAAACCAACCGCTGATTATGCAATGGATGCGGCTGAATGTATCGGTTGTGGTGCTTGTATCGCAGCCTGTCCAAACAGCTCCGCAATGTTGTTCACCAGTGCCAAGGTCGCCCAGTTAGCTACTTTGCCACAGGGTAAGCCTGAAGCCAAAAAGCGGGTTCTGGCAATGACTCAAGCGATACTCGACGAAGGTTTTGGTAACTGTACCAACCATTACGAGTGTGAAGCTGCTTGTCCAAAAGGTATCAGTGTCAAGTTTATCGCTAAGCTCAATCGTGAATACTTGAAAACGTTAGTGCCAACTACAACTGTTTGATAAGTTGTTAGTTTAATATTTATATGGTGTTATGAAGGGCGAATCGTAATGATTCGCCCTTTTTTTAATTTTGCCGGCCTAAATGTCTGGCGGCAGTTTTAGGTGAGAAAGCACAAGAATGGCTAATTGGTTCTCAAATCTAACCAAAATGAGGCAGCATCGATCAACTCAGGCTGGGGGAATTAGTTCTTTTGATACGTTGCCGTTTCAGTTGGAGGATAAAAGTGATTTGATTTCCTCTGACCGATTGCATGTTGTGCAGCAGTTTCGTAACAGTGTTGAAAACCAACTTGAAATATTACGTCTTTCCTTAAACGCAACATCGGTGGTGTTGCTGTGGGCTTGTACGATAACCGGGAAGATTTCAACGTATGCATTTTCAAGCCAGTGTGCTGAGCTGATTATAGGTTCTTTTCCGGTAGGTACTGGAATTGTAGGTGCCCTAAAAGGGTGCAATGATGTGGTGTTGGCTCCTTATCGGTCCAGTTCTCCAGCCATCCCATATTATCCTGATGACACCCCAGTTGGTGGATTTATGGCTCAGAATATAGTTTGTGGGGAGGTAGATAAGGGCAAAATTGGTGATTTTGGAATTATATGTGTTGATCGCAGCTCAACAGCAGAATGGACTCCGGTAGAACGAACTTTGATGAGCGTAACAGCAGAGCAGATATTGCAGAATTTAATCCTATCCCGGGATCTGCTTTTCACCGATGTTGAGCGGCGAGTGTTTCAGCTGGTATTTGAAGGGTTGCGGACCTTAAATTCTGCGCTGGATATACAATCGGTCTATACCGCTGCGAGAAAAGCGCTTGGATTGGTAGTTAAGGCCGATCTTTTTGCTGTCAGTCTGATTCATGCCGATGAACATGAAATTTTTTATCTTGATGGCGATTGTCCCGATCTGGTTTTAAATCGGAAATATCCCTTGGCCGATTCAGTAGTCGGGCAAGTGGTTAAATATCGAAGAATGTTGCCGGAACGGTACTCGCGCAGTGGCAGAGCACCAATTGTTAATGGTTTAAGATTGTTCGACTCATATAATTCGGTGATGGTTGTGCCCTTGTCTCTAGATGATACCCCGGTAACAGGGGTATTGATTATTGCTTCTCGGGCGGAAAATCAATTTCCGCGTGATGCGCCGAAGATGATTGAGTTGATAGCTGCTCAGGTTGCAATCAAGATAGAGCTGGCCCATTCCCACGAACAAATTCAACAAATGGCGATAACTGATCCCCTTACCGGTATCGCCAATCGTCGGGCATTTAGGCGTGGCTTTGCTGCTATGTATGAACGAGCCAGACGTAGGCACGGTTCATTCAGTTTGATTATTTGCGACATTGATTTGTTTAAGCGGATCAATGATGGCTATGGTCATCCATTTGGAGATCAGGTCATTCAGCAGGTTGCCAGCTTACTTAAAGAGGTAGTCAGAAGCGGTGATTTGTCGGCTCGGATTGGTGGTGAGGAGTTTTCTATCCTCCTTGAGGATACCGGACTATCAGGTGCTATGGATGTAGCTGAAAGGCTGAGGAGAAAAGTTGAACAGCTCCAACTCCATTGTCAGGGAGAACCGGTACCGGTAACAATTTCGTTAGGGGTTTCGGTGTTTCCACAAGATAGTGATGATCAAGATAAATTATTCAATTATGCCGACCAGGCTCTGTATCGAGCCAAAAAAGGGGGGCGCAACCAATCTGTGGGATGGGGTAATGCCGATTAATTATATCGGTGTCGTTGCAAAATCTTTTCTTTGTGGTATTTGTTAACTGTAAATAACTTGACTTGGGTGGCGGTTTTATGTTGAATCAATCCTTAATTAATAGCCATGAAGAGGAGTATTAGGCGTATTTTTCGTTTGAGAGAGCCGGTGGTTGGTGTGAATCGGTACGAAAAAGCGTTGAACTCGCCTTGGAGCTGCAGGAAAGAGCCCGTTAAGGTTAGTTTCTCTCGTGACCCTGCGTAAAGGGGAATGAAGGTTCACTTTTAATAATTAAGGGTGGATGAATCAGGGTGGTACCGCGAAGTTAAAATT
>DAOWKG010000049.1 GCA_030639985.1 Desulfuromonadaceae bacterium | reverse complement strand
CTGCCTCTCTCCGCCTCTCCGTTAAAAAATGTTTTATTAACGAACCAGTAACAGGCGAGACACATCCCGGGGCAGCGGTTTGACCCGACGGACAAACTCCGTATTGGCAGTGCTGCAGAGGATATCAACTTCTGCTTCATCTTTGCCTTTGCCATAGGAGGCAACGATTGCGGCTGCGGTATCAAGGTCTGGTGAGTCGTGGTCGCCGCAAAACAAGCCGAGTGAGCCACTGAAGTCTTTGGCGCGGATCTGTAGTTGTTCCGGGGGGGCTAGTTGTTGCAATGTTTCATTGTCGTTACGATGGCGTCCCAAAATTAATTTACTGGTAGCAGAAAGGCGAAATATCCGCCCGGCCTTGAGAAGTCTCACTTCGCTGACGCTAGCGGCTGGGGCATGTTCGAAGAGATCTCTTAGTTGGTTGGAAAATCCTTCCTCGGTTAACAGGCAGCCTCCTCCTGAGGCGGGGTAATCGTTCAACTCCCACTCTTTGGCTAGTGCTTGCTGGGGCTTGCGGGAGCGTCCTTGCAGATCGAGTAGTCGTTCCCGATCAACCAGACCGCTTGCTTCCATCGCTGTCTCCTCGAGCAGTTTGGCACTTAAGGGACGGAGGATTTTGTCGCCAAAGCCCGATAGCTTTGCCACCGATTTCAGGGCGTTGGCGTTTTGACTCATGGGACGTTGACCTAATACTTCGCCCGAAAAAAGGAAATCAATCCCCTCCTTGACCATCCTTTCACCCGCCAGTTGAAACATCAAGGCATGGCAATCGATGCAGGGGTTCATATTGCGTCCGTAGCCGTATTTTGGGGTTTTTACCATCTGCAGATGGATGTCACTGATATCTGCAACTATCAGGCGGTGTCCGATTAGAGCCGCAGCTTTTTTGGCTTTTTCGGCATTAAAAAACGGGGTGACAAATGCTATTCCAGTTACTTCTATCCCTTGGCGCATTAACGCCATAGTCGCAAGACTGCTGTCGAGCCCTCCTGAGATCAAACCCAGTGCTTTAATCATTTTTGATTTTGTCTCCTGTTGCTGATGATAACTTGACAGTCGTAAGGACAGCTGCCAGTATAAAAAAAACTAATGTCGTGTTCGGACGAGGTAATAGAATGGCAAAAATTGACGCACTTTTCAAGATGATGAAGCAACAAGGAGCCAGTGATCTCCATATTTCTACCGGAGCACCGCCAATTTTGCGGTTGCACGGGGAAATGGTGCGGATAAAATCTCCCAATTTGACCCAAGCTCAAGCTCAAGCGTTGCTGTTTGAAATTCTTGATGAGGAACAAAAAGAGCAATTTGAAACCACCAGAGATGTCGATTTCGCCTACGAAATATCAGGTTTGGCGCGGTTCCGAGGTAATATCCTTGATACCTATCGTGGTATTGCCGGAGTTTTTCGCCTTATCCCCAGTGAGATTATGACAGCTGAGCAATTAAACCTGCCCGAGGGGGTGTTGCAAATGACCCGCTTTAATAAGGGGTTGGTGCTGGTTACTGGCCCGACTGGCAGTGGTAAGTCTACAACGCTGGCGGCGATGATTGATATGATTAATTCGACCCGTAAAGAACATATCCTGACGTTGGAAGATCCGCTCGAATTTATTCATGAGAACAAGCTGGCATTGATGAATCAACGCCAGATCGGAACCCATAGTGAATCGTTTGCCAGTGCTTTAAAGGCGGCGTTACGGGAAGATCCTGATATTGTTCTGGTCGGAGAAATGCGTGATCTCGAAACCATCCAGTTGGCGCTGTCGGCGGCCGAAACGGGTCACTTGGTTTTTGGTACTTTGCACACTAACTCGGCACCGAAAACGGTTGATCGGATTATCGATGTGTTTCCCAAGGATGCGCAGGAACAAGTTCGTACCATGTTAAGTGAAAGTCTTAAAGGGGTGGTTTGTCAGCAACTGTTACGTACTGCCGATGGTAAGGGGCGGGTTGCCGCTTTGGAAATCATGCTCGGCAATGCCGCAATTGGCAATCTGATTCGGGAAGGAAAAACCTTTCAGATTCCATCTATTATCCAGACCGGAAAACGGGAAGGGATGCAGTTGATGGATAGTCATCTGCTGGAGTTGTTGGATGCAAATAAGGTGACTGCCGAAGAGGCACATCGGTGTGCGGTTAATAAAACTCAATTTGCTGCGAGGCTGCCGAAAGGATAGTAGTCACTGCCAATCACAGGAGCATTTCGGCAGCTTCCGGGACTGATTGGTCTGATCTGCTAGGATTTATTTTTATCGTTATTTTCCTCTTCGGAGATCTCCTCAGTCTCCCCCTCTTCAATATCTTCTTCTATCTCGTTTACCCCTTTTTTGAAGTTGCGCAAGCTTTTGCCCAATGCGCCACCAACCTGGGGTAACTTGCCGGCACCAAAGACGATCACAACCAGTACCAGAATGATCAATAATTCCTGTGTTCCCAATCCAAACATATGTTTCTCCGCGACTTAATTGTAGATATTATGATGTAAATTTGAGGCTGAT
>DAOWKG010000215.1 GCA_030639985.1 Desulfuromonadaceae bacterium | reverse complement strand
TTGGTTGTTCGGCAAAAATAAGCAGCTGGTACTCGATTTCATCGATGAAAAATTTGGTCCTAATGCTAAGAAGCCATTGGCAAAAGTTGCTGAAGCTAATACTATCGCATACAGAACTGGTCTTAATTACGCTGAAACCACCATTATGTTCCAAGAGCGTTATGATCTAGGTGCTGCCCAGATCGAAAAAGGTCTGTATCGTAATATCACTGGTAACGATGCTGCCGCTTTGGCAATTGCCGCTGCTGGTGAAAAAGCTGGTTTGCAGCCATTTTTAGGTTCTTATCCTATTACCCCGGCAACTGACCTGTTGCATTTAGCTTCAGAGTTTAAAGATGTTGATCTGGTTTCCATGCAAATGGAAGATGAGATCGCTGGTATCTGTAGTGCTATTGGTGCTTCATGTGCCGGTAACCTTGCTTTTACTAACACCTCTGGTCCTGGTCTGGCATTGAAAACTGAAGCAGCTGGTATGGCGCTGATTCTGGAAGTTCCACTGGTTATTATTAACGTCCAGCGTGGTGGTCCTTGTACCGGTCTGCCAACGAAAACTGAGCAGTCTGATTTGCTTCAGTCTATGTTTGGTCGTAACGGCGATAGTTATATGCCGATCATTGCAGCTAACAGTCCCGCTGATTGCTTCGATGCAACCTTCCAGGCTGCTAAAATTGCTCTGCAATATCGTACCCCGGTTATCGTCCTTACCGACGGTTATATTGGTCAGGGTAGCTGTCCTTGGAAAGTTCCAAAGATGGAAGAGCTTGAAGACCTTAGCCAGTATGTCAACTTCTGGAAGCCAGAAGATCATCCGGGTGAAGAGTACGTTTCTTACAAGCGTGATCCTAAGACTTTGGCACGTGACTGGGCTATCCCAGGTACAAAAGGTTGTCAGCATCGTATCGGTACTCTAGAAAAAGATGAGACCGGTGCTGTTAGTCACGTTCCAATGAATCACCAGGTCATGACCGAAATCCGTAAAGCCAAAGTTGATAATCTTGCCGCAGTTCTCCCTGAACTGGAAATTAATGGCAAAGAGTCTAACAAGATTCTGGTTATTAGCTGGGGTGGTACTTATGGTGCAGTTAAAGGTGCTGTCGATCGTTTGATCGAAGAAGGTAAGCCAGTTTCTGGTATTAACCTGCGCTGGGTATGGCCATTCCCACCAAACTTGGGTGATATTATCGGCCGTTTTGATAAGGTTCTGGTGCCTGAGCTCAACATGGGTCAATTGAGCCTGATGTTGCGTGCTAAGTTCTTGGTTGATGTCCAATCTCTCGCTAAGGTTCAGGGCGACCCCTTCCGTGAGTATGAGGTTATGGACAAAGTTAACGAAATGTTAGGAGAATAAGACCATGGCAGAGACTGAATTAACTAAAAAATATTTTGCCTCAGACGCTGAGGTTAAGTGGTGTCCGGGTTGTGGTGATTTTGCCATTATGAACGCTGTTCGTAGTGGTATGGTTGCTGCTGGCAAGCCCCGTGACGAAGTCGCGATTGTTTCTGGTATCGGTTGCTCCAGCCGTTTCCCTTACTACATGGAAACTTACGGATTTCACACTATTCATGGTCGTGCAGCAGCTATTGCTTCGGGTCTGAAGGTTGCCAATCCTAAGCTTGATGTTTGGGTTATTTCTGGTGACGGTGACTCTACCGCTATCGGTGGTAACCACTTCATCCATGCTATCCGTCGGAATGTTAATCTTAACTACGTTATGATTAACAATCAGATTTACGGACTTACTAAAGGTCAGTACTCTCCGACTTCTCAAATGGAACAGATCTCTAAAACCAGCCCTTATGGTGTTATCGATTATCCGATGGCTCCACTGAAGGTTGCTATGGGTCTGGGTGCAACTTTTGTTGCCCGTGGTCTTGATAAGAAGATGAAGCTTTCGGAAGAGATCTGTATTCGTGGTGCTAAGCATCACGGTTTTAGCATGATGGAAATCTACGCTAACTGCGTTATCTATAATGATGGCTGTCACGATGCATTGACCGATAAAGAAACCGGTGACAATAATCTTATTATCGTTCGTGATGGTGAGAAGATGATCTTCGGTACCGATAATCAGTTCTGTCTGATCCGGGATGGTTTCGCCATCAAAGCTGCTAACGTTGCCGATGTTGCTGAAGCTGATATTCTTGTCCACGATGAGAAAAATGCTGATATGGCAACTCTTCTTACCAGCATGCTCCCTGATAATGGTCTACCGTTAGCACTTGGTATTATCTATGCTAATGATGCTAAAAAACCTTACGACGACATGGTTTATGAGCAGGTTGATGCTGTTAAAGCCAAGCGTGGTCGTACCGTTCAGCAGATCATGGAAGAAGGTCATACTTGGACAGTTTAATTATTCTACTGTCGGTTTGTGATTAGGTATTTTGGCTCCGGTTGTGTATGCAACCGGAGCCTGTTTTGCTTAAGCGGACAAATTATTTTGAGGAGTTTGAATTGAAGAAATTATTGGTTGTATTGCTGTTAACCGTAGTTGCAGTTAGTTCTGTGTGGGCTGAGGATAACTTTAAGTCTAAACAAGAAAAAATTGGTTATGCGATAGGGATGAATATCGCTAACAGTATGCGCATACAGCAGCTTGATATTGATCCTGAACAACTTGCAGCAGGTTTTATTGCTACCTTTAAGGGTGAAAAAACTATCCTTACTGAAACAGAGATGAAGCAAGTTCTGACCGGGTTTCAGCAGGAAATGCAACAAAAGCAGCAGGCTGAAATTGCCGCAGCGGCAGCTGTAGATAAAGATTATTTAGTTGAAAATAGTAAGAAGGATGGGGTTGTTACCCTTGCCAGTGGCTTGCAATATGAGGTGATCAAGGCTGGCAATGGTGCTCAGCCAACTGCCGATGCAACTGTTGAGGTTCACTATCGCGGTACTTTAGTCGATGGTACCGAATTTGACAGCTCCTATAGCCGGGGTAAGCCGGCCAGTTTTCCGGTGAACCGGGTAATTGCCGGTTGGACCGAGGCATTACAACTGATGAAAGAGGGTGCTAAGTGGCAACTTGTTATCCCGGGATCATTGGCGTACGGTGCAGCTGGATCACCCCCAACGATTAAACCTGATGCGACATTGATCTTTGAAGTAGAACTGTTGCAGGTGCTTTAAATTTAGTAAAATTTTTGTGCAATTGACCCTGTTAGTTTTACTGACAGGGTTTTTTATTTTCAAGGTCTTAGTTCGATTTCGATAGCGCCTGACCTATTGCGATCAGGGCGATAATAACAAGCAATAAAAATTCAAACATAACTGTTCTCCGGGGATACAGGTTGGTAATGTTTACTTGCCTGAATATAGCTTTGTTGTGTGTCATAAAAAGACACAGTGGTGATTGCTTCAACTTGAAATTTTATCCTTGATGAGATTGCGAAATGGCGTCGGAAAGATTCATGCTAGAAGGGATCTGTGGATTGACAGAGTGGCGATAAATCGTATACAGTATGCAAAATTTGACGCTGGTATTTTGCTTTTTTTACCACCATAAAATTGCAGGAATATTCTTTAGTGCAGCTAAAGCTGCTTAACTGATACTTGGAGGAAGTGATGATTGAAGCTTATCTGAAATTAGAAGAAGAACGGAGTGCTCAGGGAATTCCAGCGCTACCGTTGAATCCAGAGCAGGCAACAGGTCTTTGTGAGTTATTGCAAAACCCACCAGCTGGTAAAGAAGATTTTTTGCTAAACTTGCTGACTGAACGGATCTCCCCCGGTGTTGATGCAGCCGCCGAAGTTAAAGCAGCTTTTCTCGCCGAAATCGTTGCTGGCACCAAGTCTTCCCCATTGGTTGACAAAGTTAAAGCGGTACAAATTCTTGGTACCATGATTGGTGGTTATAATGTTCAACCACTGATTTCTGCTTTAAGTGACGCTGCTCTGGCTGAAGAGGCTGCTCTGTCTCTGTCTGCTATGACTTATGTTTATGATGCAGCTGAGCAAGTTGTTGAGCTTGCCAAAAGTAATAGCGCCGCTAAAAAAGTTGTCGATAGCTGGGCTAAAGCTGAGTGGTTTACCTCTAAGCCGGAACTGGCTGAAACCATCACTGTCAAAGTATTTAAGGTCGAAGGCGAGATCAACACTGATGATTTCTCTCCAGCAGGTGATGCCTGGAGTCGCCCCGATATTCCTCTCCACACTCTGGCAATGGGTAAAACTCGTTTCCCCGGTGGCATTGAAGAAATTGCTAAATGGCGTGAAGCTGGCCATCAAGTTGCTTTTGTTGGTGATGTTGTCGGTACTGGTTCTTCCCGTAAGTCGGCTTGTAACAGTGTTCTCTGGTGCATCGGTAATGATATCCCGGCAGTTCCAAACAAGCGTCGTGGTGGTATCATCATCGGTAGCGTAATTGCCCCGATTTTCTTCAATACTGCTCAGGATTCTGGTGCATTGCCGTTGAAGATGGATGTTTCTAAAATGAACATGGGTGACGTTATCACTATCAATACCGTTAAAGGTGAAGTGACTAACGCAGCTGGTGAAGTGATTTCTACATTTGAAATCAAACCCGATACTGTCACTGATGAGTTCCGTGCCGGTGGCCGGATTCCTCTGATTATCGGTCGTTCAGTTACTTCCCTGGCATGTGCTGCTAACGGTGTGGCTGAGCCAGATATCTTTGCCCAGGCCGTAAATACAACTCCAAAGGCCAATCAGGGCTATACTCAGGCACAGAAAATGGTTGGTCGTGCCTGTGGTGTTGAAGGGGTTCTTCCAGGTTCCGCATGTGAGCCAATTATGACCACGGTTGGTTCTCAAGATACTACTGGCCCAATGACCGCTGATGAGATCAAAGAGTTGGCTTGTCTTAAATTTAAGTCACCAATGTTTATGCAGTCATTCTGTCACACCGCTGCTTATCCCAAGCCAGCTGA
>DAOWKG010000040.1 GCA_030639985.1 Desulfuromonadaceae bacterium | reverse complement strand
AGAGTTTACCATCGATATCGGTCAGGTTGAGTTTTTTCGTGGCGTTATGGATGGCCTGCCACTTGATCCACGTCTGGCAGAGCAGGTTGCCGATGCAATTTTACGCAAAGACAGCTCGGAATTGAAGCTGCTGCTGGAGCAAAGTAAGCTGCCTGATAATACTTGTGAAGAAATTTTGGCATTGCCCCGTCTATATGGCGGCCGAGAAGTGTTGGCTCGAGCCGAAAAATCGGTAAGTAACGAGCGATCCCGTCGGGCATTGGATAGTTTAGAGCAAGTATTGAAAGTTCTCGATGTCTATGGTGTCCTTGATCATGTTACTATCGATCTGGGTGAACTGCGGGGGCTTAATTACCATACCGGAATTACCTTTCAAGGTTTTCTTGCCGGGGTTGGTCATACCGTCTGTAGTGGCGGACGCTATAATAATTTAATCGAAAAATATGGTTTTTCGGCACCGTCAACGGGATTTACCTTCAGCTTGTTACCGCTGTTATTTGCCCTCGATAAAGGGCTGGATGAGCGGGTAGTGCCAAGCTGTGATCTGTTGGTTTTTACGCCGGCAGAAAATTTACAGCCGGCCCAGAAAGTGGCCTGTCAATTGCGGAGTCAGGGCTATTCAGTTGCGCTGGATAGTATGAATCGTACCCAGGCAGAAACCCTCGAATATGCCCGCCAGATGAATTATTGTTTTATGGCGGTTGTGGCTGGTGAAGGGGAAGATGTCGAAATAATTTCGTTGTCAGATGAAACCCAAAAACAGGTTTCGTGGCAGCAGTTGCACCAGAATAATTTTGAATTGCGGTAACCTTGGGGTTGCCACTATAAAGGAGCATTAAAAGCTATGGCTAACGTAGTTATCGTCGGTGCCCAGTGGGGCGATGAAGGTAAAGGTAAAGTTGTAGATATCTACACTGAGTACGCTCAGAGCGTTGTCCGTTTTCAGGGTGGCAACAATGCCGGACATACACTGGTGGTTGGTGATGAAAAAACCGTTCTTCACCTGATTCCTTCCGGGATTCTGCACGAAGGTAAACGTTGCATTATTGGCAATGGGGTGGTGCTTGACCCCAAAGTTTTTCTGGAAGAAATTGATGGTCTCAAAAAGAAGGGTTACCTGAAAGACGACAGCCAGTTGATGGTTGATGGTGCGGTCAATCTGATCATGCCTTATCATAAAAAAATTGATATTGCCCGCGAGCTAAAATCGGGAGCTAAAAAAATCGGTACCACCGGGCGTGGTATTGGACCAACATATGAGGACAAGGTCGGTCGCCGTGGTATCCGTTTTGCCGATTTGCTTAAACCAGAAACCTTCAAGCGTAAACTGCATGAAGTTTTACCCGAGAAAAACTTTTATCTGGAGAACTTTCTCGATGAACAACCCCTTTCGGAAGAGGATATTGTTACCGAATATCTTGGTTATGCCGAGCGCTTGCGCGGCTATCTAGGCCGGGCCTCAACTGCTATCGATAAATCGATAAAAGCTGGCCATAATATTTTGTTTGAAGGGGCGCAGGGTAGTTTGCTTGATATTGATCACGGTACCTACCCCTATGTAACATCATCATCAACCATTGCTGGTGGTGCCTGTACTGGTGCCGGCGTGGGACCAAAGGTAATTGATGAGGTCATTGGCATCTCCAAGGCCTATGTTACCAGAGTTGGTGAAGGACCATTTCCGACCGAGCTTAACGATGAGATGGGTGATCGCCTCCGTGCTGCCGGCAGTGAATTTGGTGCTACCACCGGTCGTCCCCGGCGGTGTGGCTGGGTCGATATTGTCGCCTTGCGTGAAGCGGTTCGTACCAACGGTTTTACCGGTATCGCTTTGACCAAAATGGACGTTCTTAGCGGCCTGGAAGCGGTCAAGGTTTGTACCGCCTACCGTTATGGCGATGAGTTAATCGAAGAGTTTCCCCAAGATTATGATGTCCTCAAAGCGTGCACTCCGGTTTATGAGGAAGTTGCCGGCTGGCAGGAAGATATCACTGGCCTCGAAACTTATGCCGAACTACCACAACAGGTTCGGGATTACGTCGATAAATTAGAAAAATGGATTGATTGTCCGATAGTATTGGTATCGGTCGGTCCCCGGCGGGATCAGACTTTGTTTCGGAACAATCCGTTTGCAGAATAATAAATTGTTGGTAGGGTAATAAAAGCTGAAAAAAAGGTTGACGCACCTAAGTGATTAACGTATAAAGTCGTTTCGTTGTTTGGGCCGGTAGCTCAGTTGGTAGAGCATCTGACTTTTAATCAGATGGTCGTGGGTTCGATCCCCCCCCGGCTCACCATACAAAATGTAGCATCCTGCGGGTACATTTCCCGCAGGGACTTATAATTTATAAGTCCCTATCGTCTAGCCTGGCCCAGGACACCGCCCTTTCACGGCGGCGACGGGGGTTCGAATCCCCCTGGGGACGCCACATTGAAAAAAGCCTCTCTGCTGAAAAGTGGAGAGGCTTTTTTTTTAGATTTTTGTGGTTAGGTTGGCTCTAGGTTGGTTTAAGAACTCTTAGATTGACTCTAGATTGAAAGAAATGCGCAATAATCGTTGCTCTCTGCGGCCTTTGTTTTGCGTATCATGACAGCCAGTACTGCCCCATATTCTGATACAAAATAGCCACTCCTCTAGGGAGTGACGGTATGTCAAATCTTACTATTTTTGAACAACAGGCCGAGTTAGCCAACTGTCATTTCCAAAAGTGAAATCCTGATTTTTGAAATGCCAAATCTGTGCGATTTGTCCTTAGCTCAAGCAGAGCTCCATTTCAGCACAACATGCAAGACAGCCCAACCATTTGGAATCAGGTTGAACCATTTTTGTCACACGAAAGGTGAGTTGCAAGAAACCATGTTACCTTCTCTCCATCTAGCACCCGTCTCACTATCTGAGATAGTTCGGGCAGATCCAATGATTTCATCAGAAATGCGCTGCTGCCAAGATCTTTGGCTTCTTTTTCATTCACTTTACAACTGAAGCCAGCACAAAGAGCTATTTTTTCTATTTAAGATCTTTTTTCATAGCTTCAAATTTTTCTTTTTGTATCTCACCCTTAGCATAGCGCCTCTTCAAAATATCCAATGCACTTTCCTCACCTTTTTGATCTCTCAAGGAATGATTGCCGCGACCAAAGAGGAAATAAACAGCTACCAGAAAGATGATCAGCATCATAATCGGCATGATCATCGGGAAATATCCCATGCCATTGCTCCACATATATCCTGAACCCATAATCCGACTCCTTACCTGGCAAAAGTTGAAGGTTAAACAACTTCAAACTGTCCCATCATGCCATCATCCTCGTGTTCCAAAAGATGACAGTGATACATGTAGACCCCTTTGTAGTCACGGAAGCGGCTGATAATCCGTACCGTTTCTCCTGGCTGGATAAGCACGGTATCTTTCCGGCCCCGTTCATGCGCAGGCGGCCCTTGGCCGTCTCGATCCAAGATCTGGAATTGCACATCATGCAGGTGCATGGAATGGGGCATCCTCATCATCATCCCGGACTGGTTGGTGATCTCCCAGATCTCAGTGGAGCCCAGCTTGACCTTTTCATCAATGCGATT
>DAOWKG010000078.1 GCA_030639985.1 Desulfuromonadaceae bacterium | reverse complement strand
GCCATTAGAGACGTTTACGTCTCGTTAGGCGCGACACCGCACAACCAATCTGGCGTACAACAACTTTCTTCATGCCCATAACAATATCGAAGCGTCGCAACGAAGCCGATAGCCATTCGCCAAAGCCACTATTGAAATGTCATAGAGCGTCTCGCGAAAGAAATAAAAAAGAGTTTCTTTTGCTTTCATTTTCTTTGCGATCAAAGAAAATGAAGTCGGCTGTCGGTCCGAAAACCGACGGTCTTAAGATTCTAAGTAAGCAGCAAAACCAAAGCCACCCCCCGCATGGAAGCTTTTGCGACATGAACCAGTGCAGTTTAATAGCCCGTAACCTCTTGGGACAGCCCCCGATGAAGCTGGGGACAGTCCCGAGATTACTACAAAATTGCTTAAACTAGCACCATTCACGCCCCCCAAAGAGCATCCCCCAACCCCGAACTACGACTTACCTGTCTGCCAACAGCTGCAATAAATGCCGCTTCATTGCCCCAAATATCAACCTGCGACCTCGCCCTGGTCACAGCAGTATAAATCAATTCCCGGGTAAGATTTTCAGAATCGTGATTTGGCAACAAAAGTAACAACCGATCAAACTCAGAACCTTGGCTCTTATGAACCGTCATCGCATAAACAGTTTCGTGGTTTGGCAGCCTTACCACCGGAATGGTGCGAATCTCACCGCTAGCAGTCGGAAAACAAACCCGTGGTTGCCCCCCTTTTTCGGGCTCGTGAAAAACAATACCAATATCGCCGTTGAACAATTGCAGATTGTAATCGTTAACGGTAATCATCACCGGTCGTCCGTGATACCAACGCTGCTGGGGATTTATCATTCCGGCGGCAGCAAGGATCTCTTCAACCAAACTATTAATAGCGGCAACCCCATAGTCCCCTTGGCGTAACGGACTAAGAATCCGGAACTGGTCAAACAAGCGTAACGCCTCGATGGCAGTGCCTGCAGCCAGATAATTTTTATAGCCTGCAAGCACAAGTTCTCGTAAGTTTTTTTTCAGCGCCACCGATGGCGGGGTAGTTTGCCAGATGATATCGGTGGACGTCCCCGTACCAAGCAGAGTGATAGCTCGATCGCCATTGCCAGAAGTGATCGCCTGTCCCAATGCTTCGATACCGCTATCATTACCGAAGCGATAATTTTTCTTCAGTACCACCAGAGTATTCAGTAAAGGCGATGGCGAATTTTCTACAACTGGAAGTGAAAGTTGCGATTCTCCTCCCAGTTTGACCATCAGGGCATTAAAGGCAACGGAAAACGGTTCTTTGCTATCACCACCACAAATATCACCAAGGACAGCACCAGCTTCAACTGAAGCCAATTGGTTTCTATCACCGAGGAGGATAAGTCGGGCCTCGGGCTTTAAGGCAGCTGCCAATTTCGCCATCAGCGTAAGGGGGACCATTGAGGCTTCGTCAATAATAACCGTATCAAAAGGGAGGCGATTGTCGTGATTATAGCGAAACTGCACCGATCCCGAGATGTAACCGAGTAAGCGATGGATGGTCAACACCTCGGTGGGGATGTTGTCTTTAATAGCGGTGCTGCAATCAAGATCAGTTTTCATCTGACTGATTGATTCCTTGAGCCGAGCCGCCGATTTGCCCGTCGGTGCTGCAAGGGCAATCCGCAATGGCAATGTGGCAGGCTGCTCTAACAATAGTGCCAGAATCTTTACCACCGTTGCCGTTTTTCCGGTGCCGGGGCCACCCGAAATCACACAAAACTTTTTCTGTAGCGCTGCCAGAGCCGCCACCCGTTGCCAATCAATTTCGGTTGTAACAGCTGCAGGAAATAGTCGATTCAGTCCATCTTTCAGTATTATTTCATCGTAATCGACAACAGATTTAGCCTTCCCGAGAAGGGTTTGTGCCAATTCGTGTTCATATTGCCAATAACGGTACAGATAAAGACGACCGTGGGAATCAAGAACCAGAGGGCGATAGTCTCCACCGCTGCCGACCACCCCTGATGCATGCAGCAGTTCTTGCAGTTCCTGATAAGGGAGAATGGTGATTACTGAATCACCCACCTTAACTTCCTGTCCCGCCAGCAGATTAAGATCCAGACAGCTATCACCAGCACCAACCCCATTGCTCAATAGCGCCGTCACCACTTTTAATGCGGGAAAATCGGTCGTCGCCTCCGCCTGAATGAAATTTGCAAAATGGCGGTCAATGGCGGTCAAAACATATTCAACCATCGGCATTATCCCCTCCCGACTGAATCAGTATCTGCCCCATGGCATTGATAAGAGCTGCGGGTGGTAAGTCGTAAAATATTCCGTATTGATCTTCTGCAGTAGCATCCATTCCCCGCAGAAAAAGGTAGAACACCCCACCGAAATGGGTGGCATAACTATAATCGGGAATTCGCTGCTTTAGATATTGGTGTAACGCTACCGTGTAGAGTAAATATTGGAGCGGATAAAGGTTTACCGTCATCGCCTGTCGAAGTGCCGGTTCGCCATAATCGTGCAACTGGTTGCCAAGGTGGTTTGATTTCCAGTCGAGGAGATAGTAGCGCCCCTCATGCTCAAACACCATATCGATAAAACCTCGAACCATCCCCTGCACCGGCGTAAACTGGAGAGCGGCACAAATTTTTCCCAGGTCAATTGCACGATATTCGGGACAATATTGCTGGAGACAATTACGCAGTTTGTCGGCGGTAACAAATTGGAGCGGAAAAAAGAATTCCATCTCTGCGATCCAGCTATCGGGTTTTAATGCCGCAAGAGAGAAACAACTTGTGGCAGCTTGCAATTTGGTCGTCACCACGTTTTCGACCATCTTGGCGACTACATAGCGCCAGTCCTGATCATGGCCATACTTTTCCAATCCAGCAGTCACGAGCGTATCGATTGACGACTCTGAAATAGTACTGAAATTTAAATTTTCAAATATCTCGTGCCAGAAAATTCCGGTTTGTGCCCCTTTGGGAAAAGAGTAGACATCCTTCTGCCCCACGGCAATAGTTGACGGAGTGGTAACCGCAACCACCTCGGTCTGCTCCCCATCTCGATCTGGTTGCTCGGTAAATTTGCTATCATGTTTTGCCAACGAGGTAAAACTTGCTACCCGCCAATCACTTTTGATATTGCCACTAAAGACTCGACACACCATGGGCTGCGCTTGCTTTTTCGGGGCAGGAACTGTCGTCACTGGTGTAATGGGGGGGTGACCGATAGCAATTGTGCCGCCACTCTGATCGGCGAGATTTTGCAACTGGGCAGCAATCACAGTTGCCGACAAGTTCTGCACTTCAGCAGCCAAACAGCCAACCATGTCATCAACCTCGGCTCTTACCGCATCGGAACTGTGGAATAAATATGCCAGCGGTGACGTCGCCGGGCGATTTTTGTTGCTCCTATCGGTAATCTTTCCCCCCAAGAGATAACAGCGATATTTGGCCCGGGTCAAAGCGACATAAAGGAGGCGCAGATTCTCTGCCAGACTTTCTCGGCTTGCCAGCAGCCGATTTTTATCATAAGCAGCAGAACCATAATCTTTGACTATCTGGAACTTGTCGTGACAAGTGACAACCCCGTCACCATCCTTAACCCCGCCCCACATAAAAGGACAAAATACCACCGGATACTCAAGTCCCTTGCTAACATGGACGGTAACAATTTTGACTGCAAGGGCATCGGTTTCGAGCCGAATTTGATATTCCTCAGCGCTATCCTCATTACCGATTCGTTCTCCGAACCAGGTTGAAAGACCTTCAAGCCCTAGAGAACCCTGCTGTTCTTGTTGATGGAGCACCTCAAAACAATGCAACAAATTGGTCACCCGACGCTCACCATCACCATAACGGAGCAACCTGCCTCGCACCAGCTCCTCATTTAACAAAGTTTGCGCCATAATCATCACGCCACGACTTAGCCAGAGGTGATGATATTCTCGAAAAGATTGCAGGTAACCTTCCCAAACCAACTCAGCATCGGCAAGTTGAGCGATATCGTTACCGTTCAGTCCAAAAATATCGGTCACCAAGGAGGCACGAAGTTTTGTTTCATTCCCCGGATCTGT
>DAOWKG010000213.1 GCA_030639985.1 Desulfuromonadaceae bacterium | reverse complement strand
TTTCTTTGCTTCGTTTCTTTGGACGCACAAAGAAATGAAGGTGCCGAGCGGGGGCGCAACCCCGCGACCTTGACCGTGAAGTTGTTAATTCGTTCTCTGGGGACACGTAACAAGAATATGCCCCCAGAGAACTTAAAATAACTAATCATTAAAAATATATTTGTAACTGGGAAATTTCCAGTTTGATAAACAAAGGAGTAGTTAGCTGATGAAAATGGAATTGATTTACCCCCGCTGGCCAAAGCTTGATCGGCAGACCGAATTTCACCTGCCGCCCCATGGGCCAGTGGTATTCGCAGCAGCCTTACCAGATGATGTCGAGGTTAACTTTACCGATGATAATCTGCAAACAGTTGATTTCGATGCCAATTGCGATCTGGTCGCAATTTCAACCATGCCCAGTTCACAATTACCTCGGGCTTTTGAAATTGCTAAGGAATTTCGGCAACGGGGCAAAAAAGTAATCTTTGGTGGTATTTCAACCATGTTACATGCCGAAGAAGTACAACAACATGCAGACAGTGTTTTTCTTGGCGAGGTCGAAGGCCGTCTTGAAGAGGTTATGGCCGATTTTAAACGCGGCGAATTAAAGCCGGTCTATAATTATATGCAAATGCATCCTGATATCAATCTGGTTGGGACTGCAAGGCGCGAGATCCTTGATCGTGACAGTTACAATTATCGTGGGGTACAGATGCTCGATCTGGTACATGCTTCACGGGGTTGCAAATTTAACTGTTACCCCTGTTGTACCAGCTTTCTCGGTGGCACCAGTTTTCGTCCCCGACCGATTGATAAGGTTATTGAGGAGCTCGACTCGATCCAGAACAATCGCTTGTTTATTGTCGATAACTCACTGGCACAGGATCGACAGTGGTTGATCGATCTGTTTAAGGCGATGACTCCGCTAAAGAAGAAGTGGGTATCTCACCCTCTCCTTGATGATGATGAGGTGCTTAAATTAGCTGCAGATGCTGGCGCATGGTACGTCTATCAGGCGGTTTTCGACACTTCTGATACTATTCGCGATCGGGTTAAGCGCCTTAAGGATCATGGTATCGGCGTTGAGGGAACTATCCTGCTGGGTACCGATGATCAGAGCGAAGACGATATTAAGCGGCTGGTCGATTTCCTGATGGAGATCGAGCTGGATGTTGCTGAGTTTACTATTATGACCCCATTTCCACAATCACCGGTGCGGCGACAAATGGAGCGGGAGGGACGGATTTTCTCTAACGATTGGTCGCAATATACTGCCGATAAGGTGGTATTTCAGCCCAAACAAATGACCCCGGAAAAATTGCAGGAGATGTATTATTACGCTTGGGATACTTTCAATGCTGAAAGTGGTCACCAGCTAAAAATGGGCAAACTGTTTGAACGGGTGATCCGGCGTGAAATTGAGGATGGCACCTATCGTCGCTATGAACCACGGCGGCGGAGACAATTTAAACCAAAGGTTGCGTAGTGAGTAAAGTATTCCTTCTATCGACAAATATTTCGACCGAGCCCTATCCGGTCTATCCCCTCGGTATGGCGATTATCGCCGGTGCTCTGGTAGCGGCTGGTGATGAGGTGTTGCAGTACGATTTTCTGGCCGCCGGAGAGTCAGAGCAGGGTTTGGCAACAGCGGTAGCCGGGTTTTCGCCCGATGTCATTTGTTTGTCGTTGCGTAATATCGATAACGTTGATTCGTTTGCGATGGAGGATGCCTGGTATCTGGCGCAAGCGAAGGAATTGTTGGCAGTTGTGCGGAGCAAAAGTTCTGCCCCCGTCATTGTCGGTGGTTCGGCATTCACAATTATGCCCGAGGCGATTCTCGATTATATTGGGGCCGAATATGGGGTAGTGGGTGAAGGGGAACAACTGGTTTGTTCAATAGTTAAGAATCTTGTCGATGGGCTTGCGGTTCCCCGCTTGAGTGACGGGTTGTCGCTGCCATTGACCATGGAGCAAATGGTTTCGCCACTCTATGATCGTGATATTATCAGCTATTATCAGGAAGAGAGTGGGCAAATTAATCTGCAAACCAAACGTGGTTGCCCTCATCAGTGTGTCTATTGCACCTATCCCAGTCTGGAAGGAAATCGGTTTCGGCCGCAAGATTTTGGGGCGGTGATTGATGATATCGAAAAAGTTCAGTGCGATTTTGGTATTAGCAGTTTTTTCTTTACCGATTCGGTATTTAACGATGCCCAGGGACACTATCTAGCTTTTACCGAAGAATTAGCCCGCCGTGATTTGGGGATTACCTGGACCGGTTTTTTCCGCCCGCAGGGATTGAGCCGTGAAGAGCTACGGTTTATGAAGAGTACTGGTTTATATGCGGTTGAGCTGGGTACCGATGCCGGTTGTGATACGACCTTGAAGGGGTTGAAAAAAGGGTTCCAGTTTGCCGATGTGTTAGCGGTCAATGAAGCATGTATCGCCGAAGAAATCCCCGCCGCCCACTATGTCATGTTTGGTGGTCCAGATGAAACCTATGCGACCGTGGCTGAAGGAATGGGCAATATTGAGAAAATAGCTACCAACGTGGTATTTGCTTTTTCCGGTTTGCGGATTCTCCCCGGTACCGAATTGCACCAGCGCGCCATTGCTGAACAGATTGTCGCCGCTGACAATTCTTTGTTGATGCCGGCATACTATTTTTCCCCTCATATCGAGGTGGAAAAGATGAATGAGATGATTTTAGCAACGTTTAAACAACGTCGAGAGTGGATATTTCCGCCGTCAGAGGGGCAAAAACGACTCGAAGTTATGCGCCGTTTTGGTTACCGGGGTCTATTGTGGGATACACTGGTATCGTTTGAAAAAGGTCGCAAGCGGGGCTTAAAAAAGTGAGCATGCAGGTAGACAACAACAGAATTTTGCTGGTTCACCCTCTGGGTTATGCGGTTTCCGCTGCCGGTAAAGATATCTCCCGGATTGTAAATATCATGCCCCCCATAGGCCTTGCCAGTATGGCTGCCTATCTGGAGCGGGAAGATTTCACCGCCGATATTATCGATTGCTACGCCCATCCCGACTCAGACCAAAAAATTCGCCAGTATGTACAACAACACCGACCCGGATGGATTGGTTTCAGTTGCACCACTTCATCTTTTCTTGATGCTGTCCGGCTGGCGCAA
>DAOWKG010000317.1 GCA_030639985.1 Desulfuromonadaceae bacterium | reverse complement strand
CGCAGTTTGCTCGGAAATAACCCGCCGTCGAACCTGCGGAATACGTTTCTGAATTTGTTCACCATCCGCAGCAGTTACCCTCTCAACCAAATATGGTTCCATCAACAACCCACCGTTGGCAATGGCTGCCATAGCGCTAACCATCTGGATGGAAGTAACACTCAATCCCTGGCCAAAAGAGATTGCGGCTAAGTCGATCTCAAACCAGTTTGACGGCGACCGCAACATCCCACCAACTTCACCGGGAAGATCGAGCCCAGTTGTTTCGCCAAAACCAAAATCACGGAGATAAGAGTGGAACCGCTCTCGTTCCAACATTTTACCCAGTTTGGCGGAACCAATATTGCTACTGAACTTGATAATTTCTTTTAAAGTCAGCTGCTTAAACTTCTTATGGTCACGAATAGTCTTACCACCAACCGAATAGCGACCATTCTCGCAATATATTTTCTTACCCGGACTAACCAGCCCTTCCTCTAATACTCCCGCCATGAGAAACGGTTTAAAGGTTGATCCCGGCTCATACATATCGCATACGGCTCGATTGCGCCGCTTTGCGGCATGATAACGACCTGCCATATTGGGGTTGTAATCGGGTTGGCTTGCCAACGCCAAAACTTTACCGCTGGCCGGTTCCAGCATCACTACCGTACCGCCAACGGCACCGGTCTCACGTACTACCCGCGCCAACTCTTTTTCGGCAACATACTGTAGTGATCGATCCAAGGTCAGATAGAGGTTGTGACCCGCCTCGCCACCCTGGATCAATTGATCGGCAGAAGCCAATCCCCGACCCCTAGCATCATGCAACGAAACCAGTCGCCCCGATTCACCCTGCAACTGTCGATCATATTCTAATTCGACCCCTTCCAGCCCATTCGGATCGAGACCAATAAAGCCCAATACATGTGCAGCGGTGCTCGCCTGAGGATAGTAGCGCTTGCGTTCCTCAACAAATTGCAACCCGGCGATTTTCAAGCTCCGTACCTGCTTGGCAATTTTTGGTTCCAGTTTACGTTCTAACCAGACAAAACGTTTCCGGGATGAAAGTTTACGGGTCAACTCTTTTTTAGAGCTTTGCAGCAATACTGCCAGTTTGGTTGCTACGTGCTGTGGATCTTTAATTTTTACCGGATCGGCATAGAGGGATTCAACCGCCAGACTAACGGCCATGACATCACCGTTACGATCAAAAATAGCTCCCCGCTGGGGTGCCAACTTGACCACCTGCTGACGCTGCTGATCGGCACGGTGCTTAAGGTCAGGCGACAAAACCACCTGCAGGTAGTAAGCACGCCCGGCAATCACGACAAAAGCAATGATAAAAAGGGCCGCAAACAAATAGATGCGTAGTCGAATACTACGCTCCGTCAATGCCATAATTATTCGATCCTGATAATCTGTCCGGGTGCCGGGGTGCGCAAACCCAGCTTTTTTCTTGCCAGTTCTTCAATTCGCTTATCGCGAGCCAAAAATGAAACTTCCAGGTTCAATTCTTTGAGCTGTTGCTGCTGCCCACTGATATCACGCTCCAAACTGGAAATATCGTACTCAAGGTTGATCGCATGAATCCGTGACCAGACAAACAGTAGCGACAGCAATGAAACCAGCAGCATAGCAACGAAAACTGAGCCAAGGCGGGGGCGATAAAAGGAAAAACCAGTAATTCTTACTACTGTTTGCGATACAGCTTCAGCCATTTTATCTACCCTCTCTTCCTCATTTAATGTTCACCTCCACGACCCATAAATTGATCGTCAGCAACATTCTACCGCCCGCAATATTGCACTACGGGAACGAACATTCTGCTCTACCTCAGCAGCGCCTGCCTTTATCCCCTTGCGGGTCAAAACTTTAACAACTGGAACATTGTTACACTGACACACCGGCAGACGGGGTGGACAGATACAGCCGGTTGCTTTTTGGCGAAACAGATGTTTAACAATTCGATCTTCCAACGAATGAAAACTGATAACAACCATCCTGCCGCCAGATTTGAGCAACGAAATACCTGCTTCTACCCCACGTTCAACTTGACCAAGCTCATCGTTGACAAAAATTCTTAAGGCCTGAAATACTCTGGTTGCCGGATGGATTTTTGCGGGTCGCAGACCACCGGGGACCGTCTGGCGAATCAGTTCTGCCAATTCTCCCGTCTTAGTCAATGGCGCCTGCTGACGTTGTGCGACAATTTTTCTGGCAATCCGCCGGCTGTAACGTTCCTCACCATACTTAAAAAAAATATGCATCAGCTCCGCCTCTTCGGTCTGATTGACTACATCAGCGGCGGTAATTCCAGTGGATGGATCCATCCGCATATCCAGAGGAGCATCGTAACGAAATGAGAAACCCCGCTCCGGGGTATCTAGTTGGTGGGAGGAGACCCCAAGATCGAGAAGCATACCATCGAGGCCAGTGATACCAAGTTGTTGCAACACCTGACCGGCCTGATCGAAGGTAGCATGGTGGAGGCTGACCCGCTCACCGTAAGGACTTAAAACCGCTGCT
>DAOWKG010000253.1 GCA_030639985.1 Desulfuromonadaceae bacterium | reverse complement strand
GCGTAGTATGCATATTGATCAACAATATAGCCGCCGCCAACAGAGTCAGCATCAGTGTCGGAATCCAGGATGATTCTGGCGGTATTGCCAGCAATTTCAGGGCTCCAACCGTCAGTAGGTAGGTTGTCATTGTTGTAGCGAGCCACCACTGTGCCATCGCCAGTTTGAATTACAAGCCAATCTTTTTCGCTGTCGGTGCTACCCGCTGGGTTTATATCGAATTGCGCCGGATCGAAGTGGATCCTTATTTTTTCAGCGCTTGGGTGGGTGATGGTCTCCTCAGCCTCAATGCCGGGTGCATAATCAACACTGCCAGCAGGATGGTCAAGGAGGTAATCAACTGTTGGCCAGGTGGTAAAAGGATAGGTTTCGAATTTCCAGGCCGGGTCGCCAGTAAAGGCCCCTTGAGGGTCTGGATTGTTGGTGGTGTAGGTCAAATTGTAGACCTGTTGCATATTCATCCAGTTGCCGGTGATAAAGAAGTAGGCAATTGCTTCTCCGCCAATGGCATCTTTAGTGGTTCCAGAAATTGTACCTTCTGAAGCATCGGTATAGCCACTAAAATAATAACCGGGGGCATTAATCAGGTCGCCAAAACCGTCCTCAATGATACCGCCACCAAACAGTAACTGCTGGTGCTGATACTCAATATTCTGGCTGTTGGGGAGTGGCTTGTTATCAAAAAAGACGTAACCGTTTGCGTCGACCGTAAGTCGTTGTGATCCTACTTCTTCATCAGATTCGATCACTCCGCTTCCATCTTCGTCTACAGCAACTGCCTGCATAAGGTTGCCGTTGCTGTCGACATCGGTATAGGTGTCGATCATATGCTCAGAATGCCAGAGGTATTCGGGGTCTGCTGCGTCACCGGAAAAAATCTGTAATTTGCCATTTTCGTCTAATATCGGATCGCCATTGGCATCAACGCGTACGGTTATTCCTATTTCGCCTGGTACCAGATAGATGCGAGTTTTCGGCCGGTGGTAGTTGTAAAAATTGAGGTAGTAATGGTTCCTGAAATAATCATACTCTACTGGTGTGAGCGAAGCTACATTGGCATCTGCCCAGTTTTCAATCGCCTCTTTCAGTACTCTGTCATATATGTATGTGGTGTAGGTGCTGCTTATGTAGAGGTCATCTGGATCGGTTAGCTCATTTAATTTCAGGAGGTAATCATACATCCCACCGTAATCGATATTGGATTCATAGACTCCAAAGCCCATACTGCCGGAAGTATCGAGCATGATGTAGCAGTTTTGCTTAACGTTAGATTGGTAGATGTCAGTATCGAGGGCCAGGGCAGGTGTTGCTAGTGCGAGCAGCAGGATTGTTAGCCCAAACAGCTTTTGTGACTTAAATATTTGCTTTAACATGATGAGGCTCCTCTGTTATAGGCTGATCTTGGGACCAATTTTGTTGCCACCCATCTCTACAATGGTTGCTCGGCTGGCCGCAATCTGGAATTGGTAGCTGGTAAACTTTTCGACACTGTACCCTTTAGGGGTAGAACCAGCACCGATAAAGGCGGTGCTATAATGGTAGTTGAATTTTGGATCTAGGTTGGCAGCATTTGTCGGACGCATTAAATTAGCCATCGGCCAATTGGCCGCCACTCCCCGAGAAACTGCTGTACTGCCATAGGGATTAAATATGTCAAGTGCAGGATTTGTCGGGGACAATGTCGTGTTATGATTGGATGGGTCAGCGACAACATAAGATCTTGTGTAGTCTGTGCCATCAATTGTATTTGTGACCGTAACTGCTTGACCAACGGCAGCGGCTTCGAAACTAGAAGCTCCTTCAACGGTATTAAAGTCGTCCTCGTAGCGCTGCTGTGCCCCCGAAAGCAAGATCTCAATTTCTGCAGAATTCATCACCATTAGCCCCATTACGGTTGCCGCAAACAGCAACATAACAGCGGTAATTAAGGCAAAGCCGGTTTCATTGCTTAGTGCTTGATATAAGTTTTTCATAGGTAAAGCCCTCCTAAAACAGAGGTAACGATTGTGCGGTTAAGACCAGACTGATCTGTCCAGTAAACAAATAATCGTACTGTTTTACTGTTGGTGAGGGTATCATCAACCACGTTCCAGAAGATGGTGTAGTGCTGACCATTGCTGCCAACCACATTGCCAAGGGATTGATCGGCAAGGGCATCATTAAATACACCTCCAACTGCTTTGCCAGCATCAATAGCCGTTCCCGTGTCTACCAGTAAATCATCATCTAAGGGTAGACAGCGTAATGTGTCCATTATCGATTGTGCCATTACCACTCCATCGCTGCGGCTGAAAGCGTTAGCGTTGGCTTTCATAGCCCCGATTTGCATCAGACCGACCGCCATTAGTCCAATACTAAGGATGACCATAGCTATCATCGCTTCGATCAGTGAAAAACCCCGTTGATTTTTAATTAATAATTTTCTCATAGGTTACAATCCCATATTGCGACACAGTATCGTGCGCTCCAGCAGGCGATGGCGAAAGTTGTTGTTAGGTGTAACAACATGTGGTCCGACAATGTAAGTTTTGGTGTCGGTATATTTGG
>DAOWKG010000026.1 GCA_030639985.1 Desulfuromonadaceae bacterium | reverse complement strand
CGCGAAAGAAATTAAAAAGAGTTTCTTTTGCTCTCGTTTTCTTTGCGATCAAAGAAAATGAAGTCGGCTGTCGGTCCGAAAACCGACGATCCTAAAGATTTAACAATTTTATCTCCGAATACCATGCCGCTTGCAGCGGGGCTTTTTTTAGCTTCCTACAGATTAGCCCCGCTTTCCAGCTGGAAAATGGGACTAATTATTTTGGTTTTCCGATTCTTCTCCGGGAGAGGTTAAAATTTATGCGTCAACGCCACATGAAAGTTAACATCAGGGGCTGTATCGACAACAATATCTTCCGAAACACACAGGTCTAACGTATCTTTGTCCGACAACTGCACCGTGCCACCCACTCCCAATTGGGCAGAAGCAGAGTCGAGCTGCTCAAACTGGCTATTGTTAAAAAATGCAGTATGCCCGTCAGCCTGGATCTTAAATGCAAGCCAAGGCAAGGGAGACCAACCTAGCCCGACACTTCCAAAACCCACCCATTGACGCTGTTTATCGCTCAGAACGTCTCCCCGGCTCAACCACATCAGCCCGGCTGATGCGAATAGGGTAATATCATATATCTTCAAGCTCTCTGCATCGGTTGCTGCCAGTCGAAGATGAAGGTCAGTTCCACCGCTACCGCGAAGATTATCCGCATTACCGCTCGGCAATTTGACCCCGCCACGCACCGCCAGACTGCGCTGGCTCTCTGATTCATAACCGCTCAGCTGATAGGCTAGTAGAAATACCACATCGCCAAAACCGGTGCCACTGTCCGAAAAATTGAGCTCTGCACCGCCACCATTCTGGTTGTAACGGTAATCAAGACGCCCGCGTGGAGTCCCTTCTCGCCCCCCCTGTGGCAAACCAAAAAAATCATGCCAATTCTCGATAAATCCATCAAAGATGCCACCATTATGTGATACGACTGGAAGATCTACGCCAGCCTCCCAACGCTGTCCCAACCCATAGCGAAGGGAAAAAGCCAACCGGCTAGTTTCTCCATCCAATATGATCGATTCTGAAGATGATTCATTTGACGTAAAGTTATTCGCAATCTCCAGCGCCAGCCGCAGATTGGTTTGCCCCTGAGGAACAATAAAACCACCTTCAGCAGGCGGAAGACCAAAAATTTGAACGACCGGTGAAAGATTGCGGGTGAAAAAGGGGGAAATCATCATATCTTTGCTAAAGGCCAAGGTTGGCGATATCAATAGAAAAAAAACCAGAGAAGTAGCTATAGCTATGTATATGAATTTAAGCAAAGGAACCTTCATTGTCTGATGAGACTCAAGGTCCTAACTAAACGACTATGCACTAAAAGTGCATAAGCTTGGTCGAGACTGAAAGTCTCGGAATAAAGTCCATGTTTTTAACAGCGTGGTGGGACAATAAAAAAGAGTTTCTTTTGCTCATAGTTCCATTTGTTGCCAGATTGAAAAACTGTAGTCGATATTATCCCGACACAGCTCAGTATGAAGCAGTTCAAAATCATCATCCGACCAAAGCGGGAAACTGCTATCCCCTGCTATTTCAGCATCTAGTTCGGTCAAATAAATTCGTTCTGCCAGCGCCAAAGTTTGTTGGTAGATGTCACTACCACCACAAATAAATAATTCTTCAGCAGCACCGGCAAGTTCAACCCCCGCTTCGATACTGGTCACCACTTCACACCCTGCGACCCGATATCCGGGATTGCGACTAACAACAATTGTCCGCCGTCCCGGCAACGGTTGCCCAATCGACTCAAAGGTGCGCCGCCCCATCAACAAGGTATGCCCCATAGTCAAACGCTTGAAACGTTGCAGATCGGTTGGCAATTGCCACGGGAGCTGACCATTGTTGCCGATCACCCGATTTTTTGCCATCGCAACTACAATAGAGATCAACAACAGCGCACCTCAGCAGCGGAATTGTCCTTTTTCATTTTGCGTACCAGATAGCGTTCAAAAATCGCAGGCGGCAGCGCTTTGACCAGACGCGCCAGCAGAAATACTGCCACCAACGAAAACAATATCCGTCCCCAGAAAATGCCCGAAACATGAGCCCCAAGTACCATCAACAACAATGTATCTTCAAAAATGCTGTGACACAGCCCCATCAGAGCAACCGAAGCAAAAACATCCTGTTTACTCAAGCGCCCCGATTGCGCCTCACGGATAATTAAACCACCACCGTAGCTTAACCCCAACGTCATGCCGATTATGGTGATTGGTGCCGCCTCCCGGCTCATTCCAAGTAACGCCAGCACCGGTTCCAGTAAACGGGTCATCAGGTCGTTGATGCCCAGCTTTTCCAGCACCCGCAAAAAGGTCATCAAACCGAGAATAATCAGGAAAATAATTACCATGGTACGCACCTCTGCGATCACCCAGCCACCCCAAGTCGGCTCCACCACAGTGGGGTTCCATAAAGCTTGATTTGGCTGTTGCAAAGTGCCACTGAAAAGATAACTGAGATGGAGCAACCAACCCAACAACAACGCCCCACCAATTCTGATTAAAGCCATCGCCCGGAAACGGGTTCCCGCCTTCTGGGCAATCAGTAATTCAACCGGCAAACCATGTGCCACCAATATCATCGTCCCAAGCACCGTCACCTGAGCGACGCTGAGATCAAGTCCCGGTGCCACCGAGGCAAACACCACCATGCCGCCATAAATGTTGGTCACCATCGCCGTCGCCCAGACCAGCCCCAGCTCCCCGGGTAATCCAACCAGCCCCATCACCGGCTCAAGCAATTGACCAAATTTGTCAACCAGCCCCCATTGTTGTAAAAACCGGGTAATGATACTGATCGGAATAATGATCTTGAACAGTTCCCCAGCAGTGCGTAAGGCATCGAGAAACAGTTCAATGATAATTTTTTTCAATTTAGTGAAGAAAATAAAACCAACTTCCTCCCCATAGGGGTAAATTGTAGCGAACGGAATCTATACAATTTTTTAAAGGTTGAGACTATCCAGTGGACTCTGCAATGCGCCGAAATCTTTTTGCATCACATGGGTATATATTTCGGTGGTTTTAACATCAGCATGGCCCATCAGCTCCTGTACCACTCTAATATTACAACCATTTTCCAGCAGATGAGTAGCAAAGCTATGACGCAAGGTATGACAACTAACACGTTTAGTTATCCCCGCTTTTCGCACCGCCAGCTTCACCGCTTTTTGCAATCCAGACTCAAGCACATGATGCCGTCGGACTTCACCTGAGCGGGGGTCAACAGAACGCTTACGTGCTGGAAAAACATATTGCCAGCTAACCTCCTGTGCCGCCTGAGGGTATTTTCTATCAAGGGCTCCGGCGATATAAACCCGACCAAAACCTT
>DAOWKG010000229.1 GCA_030639985.1 Desulfuromonadaceae bacterium | reverse complement strand
TATGCTTGCCAAATTTAACCGAGGATAGAAAATAATGTTTTTTGTAGATAAGCCATATATTTCCGATTTTTTCAAAACAACGGTTAGAGATAATGCCATCCCCATAGTCGGCACCGATATAGCAACAGAGCTAGGACTGTATGAGGGGACAAAAATAGTTGATAAAGATAGAGCGGCTGAGATAGCTCAAGAAACTGTTAATCCGATAATTTATACTACATCGGAAAATTCAATCGGCTGGATTGCAAAGCACCTATCCTTTACAAACTTACCTGAAAAAATTGAGTTGTTTAAAAACAAGTTAAAATTTCGAGTGTTAACAAAATCAATCTTCCCCGACTTTTACTTCAAAGAGGTTCGGGTTGAGGATTTAAAAAAGATCCAGTTTGACGAATTGCCATTGCCTTTCATCATCAAACCAACGGTTGGATTTTTCAGTATGGGGGTTTATAAGGTTGCAAATATCGAGGAATGGAACCAGACGATTGCCTCCATAACTGCAGAAATAGAGCAAATCAAAGATATATATCCCAAAGAAGTTTTGAACCCTGATTCATTTATTATTGAACAATGTATTAATGGGGAAGAGTTCGCTGTTGACGCATATTACAACTCGGCTGGGAAACCCATAATTCTGGGGATATTTAAACACGCTTTTGCTTCAGATAACGATGTGAGCGACAGGGTTTACATATCATCCAAAGATATCATTGAAGACAATCTTAAAGAATTTACCGATTTTGCCGGACAAATTGGCAAATTAGCTGGAGTAAAAAACTTTCCGGTACATATTGAACTTAGACGCGAGAACCACGGCACCATATTGCCTATCGAAGTCAATCCGATGCGCTTTGGCGGTTGGTGCACTACTGCTGACGCAACCTTCTTGGCGTATGGGTTTAACCCCTATGTTTATTATTATTCCCAAAAAGAACCAAATTGGGCTGAGATCCTCAAAGAAAAAGGGGGGAAACTCTTCAGTATAATAGTATTGGACAATTCGACCGGGATAAACGTCGACAAAATATCAGCATTTGATTATGAGAAGTTGCTGGCAACGTTTGAAAAACCCCTGGAACTAAGAAAAATTGACTTTAAACAGTATCCGGTCTTTGGTTTTCTGTTCACAGAAACCAGAGAAGATAACTTTATCGAACTTAAAAATATATTGGATTCAGACTTGGGTGAATTCATAACCACCGATCATGTAACCGCATAACCAAGCCTCTGCCGAAAAACGGTACGGATTAATTTAGGCACTTATACGGGAGAAAATAATGGTAACTCAGGATCAATTTGTTGGTTGTTTACTGGGGTTATCATTAGGTGATGCGATTGGTGCCCCTTTTGAAGGGGGAGTAATTGAACGATTTGTATGGAAGTTAATTGGTAAAACTCGGTCTGGGAAAATGCGCTGGACCGATGATACGCAAATGTCGTTAGCTTTAGCAAAATCACTGATAGCCAATAATGGTTTAGATCCCAACCATTTAGCCCAACAATTTGCCGCAAGCTATAGATGGAGTCGAGGTTATGGGCCTGCCGCAGCAAAACTACTAAAAAAAATCAAAAATGGAAAAGATTGGCAGCAGGTGAACCGGTCAACCTACCCTGAAGGCTCTTTTGGCAATGGTGGTGCTATGAGAGCACCGATCATAGGTATGTTCTACCATCAAAATCCCCAGCAGTTACTTAAAGTAGCGCACGCCTCAGCACACATCACTCATGCTCACCCGCTTGGAATTGAAGGAGCACTTCTTCTTGCGTCAGCAACGGCAATAGCACTTGAGTCACAAGGTTCCCTCGAAATCATCAATGGAGCAGCAGTCAATTGCAAACAAAAACCATTCACAACCAGGCTTAAAATTGCCCAAGAATGGTTGCAAAACAAAAAATACCCAGCCGCTGACGAAGTAACCAAAAATCTGGGCAATGGTATTGCCGCGGAAGCATCATGTGTAACAGCCTTGTATATATCCCTTAGATTTCTTGATGATACGTTTGAAAATATGATGAAATTTATTATTGAGTGTGGTGGAGATACCGATACCATTGGTGCTATGGCAGGAGCTATATGGGGGGCAAAAAGGGGAGCCGGTGATCTTCCGCTACAATATCTTGAAAAGCTGGAATCGGTTGATCACCTGAATGAGGTAGCGCTATCTCTTTATGATGTCAGTCAAAAATCTTGCTAAAATTATTTAACCTGCATATCAAGACAATCACCCACAGAATAGAGAGCCCTAAATTTAACAAATGATCAAAAGCTGTTACACTGTTTAACAGAGTTTGAATAAATCAACCAACTTCAGCCCCCAAGGAAGCAACAACCAATTAAAGACAAAAGGGTGAATAAAATGGAAAGAATTTTACTCGATACCCACCACAAAGCACTGACCCTCAATAAGGACAGAAAAACCTACGGAACAATTGCAGAAATCGGTGCCGGGCAGGAAACGGCACGCTGGTTTTTTAAGGTTGGTAGTGCGGCAGGTTCAATTGCCAAAACGATGTCTGCTTACGACATGCAATATAGTGATTCAATTTATGGCACCTGTGACCGTTATGTCAGCCGCGAACGGCTCCACTCGATGCTCGAAACCGAATATAATCTGTTAAGCCAGCGTCTGGATGAAAAACGGTGTGCGGAAAGTGTCTTTTTCGTCTTTGCCAACACCGTTGCAACTTTCAATTATTCCCGCAATCAGGCCGGACACGGCTGGCTGGGGATTCAGTTCCAAACCCAGCCCCACGAAGCTATATCGGCGATTCACCTTCATGTCGTCTTAAAGGGAAGTTCCAGCAGGCAGGATCAGGAGACCCTTGGTATCCTTGGGGTCAATCTGATCTATGGTGCCTACTACCAGCATCAGGAACCGGTTGAGTTACTCAGATCACTGATGGATGGCCTCTCTTCTGATAAGCTAGAAATTGATATGGTCGACTTCAGTGGTACCGCATTTGACTCGGTTGATAATCGCATCATGGCATTACAACTTGTACAACATGGGTTGACCCATGTGACAATGTTTCAGCCTGAAGGCAAACTGGTACAGCCTGCTGAAGTGCTGTTTAAAAAAGCGGTATTGGTCGAACGCAGCCGTTTCTGTCCACCAACAAAACTTACCATCAACTTGCTTGATAATGCCTATGAAGCCTTTTGTTCTGAGACCAATGTCGATACTGACGATGTGATAGTTTTCAGTGAAATGACACTGCAGAATCTTAGTGATAACGACGATATTAATATCGAAGATTTTTTGCACCGGGTCGATATTTTGTGCGCTCTGGGCAAAAACGTCATGATTTCAAATTTTGCCGAATATTACCGCCTGGCACAATTTTTATTCAAACAGACCAGCAAGCCGGTTGCTCTGGCAATGGGAGTCCCGTCATTGCAGGAGATATTCAAAGAAAAGTATTATGAGCATTTGGATGGCGGTATTTTAGAGTCCTTTGGGCTCCTGTTCCGCAACGATATGCGCTTGTATGTCTGTCCCGCCCTCGAAGAGGATGGATCACTACTGACAGTTGATAATTTAAAGGTAGAAAATCACCTCCAATTTCTTTATCGCCATTTACTACAAAATGGTTTTCTGCACAATCTGGATACCGTTGATCGTAACTATCTGACCATTGATTCCAACAAAGTACTGGGACAAATTCGTTGTGGTGATGCTGCCTGGCAAAACCTGGTGCCACCAGCCGTGATTAATATCATCAAAAGAAAAGCCTTATTTCAGCGGGACGAGTAAGGGATAGAAACACCTTAACAAAAAAACGACAGCAGACCAAAGTCAGGTTAAAATTATGAAAATTCTTATTTCCGGGGCATCGGGTTTAATTGGTCAGGAGCTAGCAACGTCATTATCCTCAAAAGGTCATCAGGTTCTTTCTCTGCACCGAAATTCAACCGAAGAAGTTCCATTCTGGAATATTGAAAAGAAAATAATAGAATTAGGGACGGAAAATAAAATAGATGCGGTAATAAATTTGGCGGGTGAAAATATTGCTGCGGCGCGATGGACAGCGGAAAAGAAAGATAAAATTCTAAACAGCAGAATCGATGGTACTCGATTAATAGCAGATTATTTTTCTAAGGCTAAGCACAAGCCAAAAATAATCATTTCTGGGTCTGCCGTCGGCTATTATGGGGACAGGGGAACAGAGGAATTAGATGAAAGCAGCCCCAAAGGAACCGGATTTTTATCTGAAGTTTGCGGTGAGTGGGAGGCCGCAACAGAAACAGCAACGCAAGCAAATATCCGGGTTGTAAATATACGGCTCGGAATGGTTCTTAGTTCAAAAGGGGGAGCATTAGCAAAAATGGTACTGCCGTTCAGGGCTGGTATGGGGGGGATGATCGGGGACGGAAAACAATATATAAGCTGGATTACAATTAGTGATGTCGGTGAAATTATAAACCACATTATCAAAACTGAAACAATCCACGGCCCGATAAATCTAGTTTCACCAGAAGCGGTAACCAATTATCAGTTCACAAAAACATTGGGGAGGGTATTACACCGGCCAACCATTTTGCCATTGCCAGCCTTTCTTGCAAAAATCATTTTTGGTGAAATGGCCGAAGAGTTATTATTGACCAGCACAAAAGTAAAACCAGATAAATTATTACAATCGGGTTATTCTTTTAAACATCCGACCCTAGACATTGCATTAAAAACGCTACTAACCACTTAACAATCGATTCAACGCTGAGCCACTAAAAGTAAAAAAGGAGAAGCGTGATGAAAAAAAATGATCCCTATAGCACTAGCTGCCGTTGCGTTGTTTTCCCTTGGTCCTTTTCAGGCAGAAGCAGTACAAGCCCTTGGTTCAAAGCAGAAGAAGACGATTAATCAACCAACCGTCCAAAGAAGCAATGAAATAAACCCATCTCTAAACCATAAACCAGCGGGTCAATTCAATGCTAATGTCGTCATTTTAAGCTCGGTACGCTTGTCCAACTGGAATCAGACCAGAACAAGTCTTATTGGACTGACAGGTCAGATGAAGGTTTCCACGCCGAAAAAGAAGGTAATCACTAATGTGATGCGAAAGCTTAGTGAGAGCAATGAACTGATGAAGAAGGTGGCTGAATTACAAAAAAATCCGCTAAAAAACCGGCCAGCCTTAATGAAAGCTGCGGCGGAATTGCGAAAATACGAAAACCAGATAAAAGGGCTGCAACGGAAACTAGGATCGCCACTACTACCTTGGGACAATAAGCTAAAGAGTGCTGGTGAAGATGCCCAACTAGCCAATATTGAGTTGCAGAATATGCTGCAAAAACAACAGCAAACGATACAAATGTTGTCGAATGCTACAAAAGTCCTGCATGATACCGCCCTGGCAGTTATTCGTAAAATTGGCTGACAATATGCCGAGCAAAGGTATTAGGGAAATTTCCCATGGTAGCAACAATGCAATCATGGGGGATGCAAGACCCTTCCCCTTTTAACCCGCAAAGGATGGTGGTACTATAACGTTTCGTCGCCACCACTTATCACAACCGTGATGCTATCTTAAAATAACCTTCAGAGGGTTCTCAGATGAAAAACTATTTAACTATTTTTGGGGTAGTATTGGTTGTTTTTGCATGGCTACCAAGTCAAGCTAATGCCGCAGGTTCATGGTGGGATAAAGGAGCTGATCTTTTAAAAAATTTGACGGTAGAAAGTGGGGGGGAAATAGCAAACGAACCTGGCTATGCGGAGATCGGAGATGCATTTAAGCAAGCCCTTCGCATTGGAACGGAAAATGTGGTTAAGCAGATAGGTACCATTGATGGTTTCAATGCAGACCCGGCGATTCACATACCGTTACCGGAAGAATTAAAGACAATAAAAACGATGCTATCCCAGCTCGGGATGTCTCAAATAGTTGAAGACCTGGAGCTAAAGCTGAACCGGGCTGCTGAGGCTGCCACTCCCAAAGCCAAAAAACTTTTTTTACAGGCAATCACCGACATGACCTTTGCCGATGTAAAAAATATTTATGAAGGGCCGGAAAATTCGGCGACAAAATATTTTCAGGGCCATATGTCTCCACCTTTAAAAATAGAAATGCGCCCCATAATTGAAACTACCCTGGCACAGGTAGGGGCAATTCAAGCTTATGACAAAGTTATTGGTCAATATCAAACTTTACCATTTGTCCCTGACGTTAAAGCAAATTTGACCGAGCATGTTATTCAAAAAGGG
>DAOWKG010000104.1 GCA_030639985.1 Desulfuromonadaceae bacterium | reverse complement strand
GATGCCGCCTGTGCTTCTTCTCTCTATGCAATCAAGCTGGCAGTTGATGAATTACAGACCGGTCGGGCTGATGCCATGCTAGCTGGTGGCTTGTCGCGTCCCGATTCCCTCTATACCCAGATGGGTTTTTCACAATTACATGCCCTGTCGCCAACCGGTACCTGTGCCCCTTTTGATCAACAAGGGAATGGCTTGGTGGTTGGTGAAGGCTGTGGTTTGCTATTGCTGAAGCGTACCAGTGATGCCGTTCGTGATGGCGATCATATCCATGCCATCATCCGTGGTATCGGCCTTTCCAACGATCTTGGTGGTAGTTTGCTGGCTCCTGCAGCCGAAGGGCAGTTACGCGCTATGCGTTCGGCTTATCAGCAGGCGGGTTGGTCACCATCTGATATCGATTTAATTGAATGCCATGCTACCGGAACTCCGGTTGGTGATGCGGTTGAGTTTTCGAGTTTGCAGCAATTGTGGCAGGAACGTGGTTGGCGGCCAGGGCAATGTGTAATTGGTTCGGTAAAAGCCAATGTCGGCCATCTCCTTACCGCTGCCGGGGCTGCTGCCACCATCAAAACGGTGTTGGCAATCAATAAACAGACATTGCCACCGATGGTGAACTTCAGTAGGTCTGCTAGCGGCATTGAAATTGACAATAGTCCGTTTCAGATCCTCCAACAGCCAAAACGATGGGAGCCTCGCAAAGGCGACTTACCACGTCGTGCAGCCGTCAGTGCTTTTGGTTTTGGTGGTATTAATGCCCATATGCTGCTGGAAGAGTGGCAACCGCAGGAAAAGTCTAAAAATACGGTGACATTGCACCCCGCCTCAAAAGATAGAAAGCAGCCGATTGCGATTGTTGGAATGGGGGCTCGGTTTGGTCGTTGGGATGATTTGACCAGCTTTCAGCAGCGGGTTTTAGGTGGTGGTGACGATGAGGCAGCATTGGTTCCGAAGCGTTGGTGGGGGGTGCAACAGAGTCGTTGGTATCAGCAGGCGGGATTAGATCAGGTCGATTTTAAGGGCCATTTTGTCCCGGAAGTTTTTTCCCATCCCGGTGACTTTCGCATTCCGCCGAAAGAACAAGAGGAGATGCTGCCACGCCAGCTGTTAATGTTGCAGGTTGCAGCAGCAGCTTTAGCCGATGCCGATTTGACCGACGAAGATCTCCTTTTTGCCGGTGTTTATATTGGCAGTGGACTCGATCAAAATGCTACCAATTTCAGTTTTCGCTGGGGATTACAAAAATATGCCCGCCAATGGGCGACCGAATTGGGACTACAGCTTGATGAGCAGCAATTTGCCGATTGGTTGGCGGAGTTACGCCAGGCAGCAGGACCAGCCTTGACCGCAAATCGCACCATGGGAGCCCTTGGTAGTGTTGTTGCCAGTAGAATCGCCAAAGAATTTCGTATTGGCGGTCCCAGTTTTACGCTGTCGAGTGAGGATAACTCGGGGCTTAGAGCCCTTGAAGTTGGTATCCATTCGTTACAGGAAGGGTCAATCAATCGGGCGATTGTTGGTGCGGTTGATTTTGCCGGTGACTTACGCTCGGTTCTCAGCCGTTATCAGTCTGGTCAGTTAGTTGCTGATGGAATCATTGGTGAAGGAGCCGCAGCGGTAGTCTTGAAACGACTTGACGATGCGCGGCAGGATGGTGATCGTATTTATGCCGTCATTGATGGGGTTGGTACCGCAATAGGTGGTCAAGTTGAAAGTAATGACCCTGAAGCTGATATCTATTCTCAGTCGGTGGAGTTGGCCTGTTTTGACGCTAATGTTGCTATGACAACGATTTCCTATCTTGAAACCAACGATATCACCAACCCTGTTACTGAGCGCCTCGAAGCAAAAGTGCTTGGTAGTAAGATTGGTGGCAAAGGTGGCAGCCAAACTATCAAGGTTGGCAATGTTAAGGGAGATATTGGTAATGCCGGAGCGGCTGCCGGGCTGGCAGCACTGGTTAAAACCGCCCTTTGTCTCCACCACAAAATGTTACCACCACTACGTAACAACCAGTCTCTGAGTCCCGAGTGGATTCGTGGCAAAGGGAAATTCAGTACTCCGACAGCACCACAGTATTGGCTGCATAATAGCGCTTTCGGCGAGCGGCGGGCACTGGTTGGCGGCATCGGTTGTGATGGTTCCTGCTCCCATTTGGTAGTTGAAGAATATAATAATACGGCAGTAGCAGGAGCAACAGAAGCGACATGTCGCCCAATCGGAGCATTGCCCGAGGGATTATTTGTTCTTGAAGCGGATAGTCAGGAACAATTACTGGCTAAAATTCGACAGTTGCGCCAACTGCTGACTGACCAAGTTGAACCGCCCATCGATAATCTGGCACGGTTATGGTTTGCCCAATCTCACCTCGATTCCAAGCTCTCTTTTGGTCTCAGTTTAATAGCTGAAAGTAGTGTTGAGCTCACTTTTTTACTTGAACAGGCGGAAAAATCTATTGCTGCCGATCCCCAACGTTCTATTGGTATTACCCCAGAACAGCAACTTAATCCAGCCAGTCGGGAACGAATTTTCTATTCTGCCCAGCCACTTGGGATTAACGGTAAGGTAGCATTTGTTTTCCCCGGCTCTGGCAACCAATTTGCCGGGATGGGACGGGAGTTGTCGGCCCGCTGGCCGCAAATTTATCGCCAGCAGGAGCAACATAGCAATTACTTGGCAGATCAATATCAAGCCGATCGATTCTGGGGCTCAGAGTTATCAGAAACATTGCAACATGATCACAATGCTCTGGTAATCTCTCACGTTGCGCAATGTACCGCTTTAAGTGATCTGGTGCGGTATTTTGGTATTGAACCTGAGATGATCAGTGGTTATAGCCTGGGAGAATCGGCGGGATTATTTTCTTCCGGTGCCTGGCATGATCGGGACGGAATGTTGCATCGGCTCGCAAAATCACCATTGTTTACCACCGAGTTGGCAGGAGAATGTCGGGCAGCACAGCGCATCTGGGGTTTGGCTCCGGGACGCACGGTCGATTGGCAGTTGGGGATGGTGAATCTGCCGGCGGCGCAGATCAGAGATTACTTACGAGGAAAAAAACAAGTTTATTTGTTGATTATCAATACCCATCTGGAAACGGTGGTTGGTGGTAATCGCCAGCAGGTTGAACAACTGGTAGCCGACCTTGGTTGCCATTTTATCCCCCTTGAAGGGGTGACTACAGTGCACTGTGAGGTCACCCGTGCAGTTGCCGATGCCTATCGACAGTTGCACCTTTTTGAGGTTACTCCACCCGCTGGAGTTGACTTTTACAGTTGTGCTCTGGGAAAAAAATATCCTCTCACCTCGGGTAATGCTGCCGATGTGATTTTGGCACAAGCGCTTGATACCATCGACTATCCACGGGTGATTGAACAACTTTATGCCGATGGCGCCAGAATTTTTCTTGAGGTAGGTCCGGGAAGCTCATGTAGTCGGATGATTAATAGTATCCTCACCGAGCATCCCCATCTGGCTCGCTCGGTTTGTACTGCAAATGTCGATGCGACCGCACAATTATTGCGCTTGCTGGGTAGTTGTCTTGCTGAGCGGGTGGCAGTAGATTTGCAGCCCCTTTATCACGAACCGGCAGCAGTAGTGCAAAATCGTCCGCTGATTGAGACTATTATCGGTGGATCAACATTCAACCTTGATGGTATTGTTAGTGCACTAAAGACTGTTAAAACAGCAACATCTGACTATAATATTAAGGTTCAACATGAAGAAAAAAGTCATTCTGAACCGACCAAACAACCACAACCAATAG
>DAOWKG010000105.1 GCA_030639985.1 Desulfuromonadaceae bacterium | reverse complement strand
AACATTTATGGGCAGGTAAAAATGATCAAATAATAGGATCTACTGCTTAACGTCGGTAACTGAAGCGCGATTCATTTTAATCTTAACCCCAGTTGCAATCTCCATGGTCAAAGTTGTATCTTCAACGGCAGTAATTTTACCGTGGATACCACCAGCAGAAACAGCGTTGTCTCCGACCTTAAGTCCAGCTACCAGTTCCTTCTGTTGCTTTGCCCGTTTTTGCTGCGGACGGATCAACAAGAAATAAAAGATGGCAAACATCGCCACCAGCATGATAATTGACTGATATCCACCTTGTCCTTGAGCTGCGGTATTTCCTGCCATTGCAAAAGCTTCTGTTGCCATGTAATTTCCTCCTTGAATGTGTTTTTAACTATAGATAATATCTTAATTTATAGAGGAGGCGGTCGGACTTTACAAGAATCTACTGCTAAACCGCCTGATCGGTGCAGATTTCCGTATATTTTCGACAAATAGCGGTGCTATTCGCTCTCAAATCTACGAAAGCCTGCCCTCGAACAGTCAATTTCTCGTTACGATCCGCAAAGCCCGACAACCTCCTAGGTTTCTCTTTTTTTATAAAATTCCTTACGAAATTCTGTGAATGTTCCGTTTACCAAGGCGTTCCTGATCCCCGCCATCAGCTGTTGATAATAGTAAAGATTGTGGTGCGTGTTAAGTACTGATGCCAGAATTTCTTTACTGGTATAAAGGTGACGCAAATAAGCACGGCTATAATTACGACAAACATAACACTGACACTCCGGGTCTAGCGGTTGTTCATCGGTCCGATATTGCGCCTGTTTAATACTAACTTTGCCAAAACTGGTGAACAATACGCCGTTACGAGCATTACGAGTTGGCATAACGCAGTCAAACATATCACAACCACGCACTACCCCTTCCAATAAATTTTCCGGGGTACCTACGCCCATCACATAGCGGGGACGATCTGACGGCAATAACGGCAAACTGTACTCCATCAAATCATACATCAGTGATGTCTCTTCACCTACCGACAAACCACCAAGGGCATAACCCTCAAAACCAATTTGGCGTAATTGCTCTGCACTCTGCCGCCGCAGATCAAGATCCATCCCCCCCTGAACAATACCGAACAAGGCCGCTTTTGAATTGGGTGGTAACACCTCACGACAACGCTGTGCCCAACGAGCTGAACGATTGGTTGAATCAATCACATACGATTGTTCCGCCGGATGGGGGATACATTCGTCAAAAACCATAACGATATCGGAACCAAGTGCCAATTGGATTTCTATCGACAATTCCGGGGTCAGCAGGTGCTTACTACCATCTATGTGTGATTGAAATGCAGCTCCGGCCTCGGTAATTTTGCGTAACTCGCCAAGGCTGAAAACCTGAAATCCACCGCTATCGGTCAAAATTGGACGATCCCAGTGCATAAACTTATGCAAGCCACCAAGCTGTTGAATAACATTATGCCCAGGCCGCAGATAAAGATGATAGGTGTTAGCCAAAATAATCTGGGCACCAATTTCATGCAATGCCTCAGGCAACATCGCCTTAACGGTGCCTTGAGTGCCAACCGGCATAAACGTCGGCGTATCGATTATTCCCCGGCTCGTGTGTATTTGCCCACATCGCGCTTGCGAATCGGCATCATGATGTAAAAGATCGTATCTAAATTGAGACATTTCCATCCCAGAGCGGTTAATCATCATAAAATCAGCATACAATCGCCATAACTGAAAAACCGAAACCGTTCTTCAACCGCCTGCCGGTAGGCAGAAAGGATGAAATCACGCCCGGCAAATGCCGATACCAACATCAGCAGTGTCGATTTTGGCAAGTGAAAATTGGTAATCAGTGCATCAACAATTTTGAAATCGTAGCCCGGATAGATAAAAATCTCACTATCACCGTTTCCGGCCTGTAACTTTCCATCTTCAGTTGCTGCCGTTTCAAGTGCTCTGGCGCTGGTAGTTCCCAAGGCAAATACCCGCCGTCCTTCATCACGAGCCCGATTAACCGCAGTAGCTGTGGTTGTCGGAATCGAGAAAAGCTCGGCATGCATTTTGTGTTGCCGAATATCATCGACCCGCACCGGCAAAAACGTCCCTAAACCAACGTGCAGGGTCAGAGTTACAATTTCAACTCCGACAGCAATTAATTGCTGTAAGATTTTATCGGTAAAATGCAATCCGGCAGTTGGTGCGGCAACGGCACCTTTTTCCCGGGCAAAAACGGTCTGATAACGAGATCGATCATCCTGGCAATCATCACGTTTAATATATGGTGGCAACGGCAAATGACCAACTGTTTCGATCTTCTGCATAAAATCGCCCTCACAATGAAACCTGACCCGGCGATATGGGCTTGCCATCTCCTCCAAAATTTCAGCAGAAAAATCGGGGGCAAAATTAACTACAGTTCCAGCCCGTAACGGTTTGGAACTTTTAGTCAGACAGAGCCATTCTTTTATACCTGCTACCGCTTCGTGATGCTGTCGTACCAACAAAACTTCCACTTTACCGCCAGTCTGTTTCTGCCCTAGCAACCGTGCCGGTATCACTTTGGTATCATTAAGAACCAAGACATCGCCAGACTTAAAATAATCGACAATATCGGTAAACTGTCTTGACTCAATTGTTCCTGGCTGCCGTTCCAGACAAAGCAAACGAGAAGCATCGCGCTGTACCGCCGGAGTTTGCGCAATCAGTTCATCTGGTAGCAAAAAATCGTAATCAGCAAGTTGCATCAAATAGTATCCAAATACAGGAGCATGTTAGTAATTAGAACTGTAGTGAGAAATCGGCTATTTCAATGGGCAGATTTCAAATTATTGAGAGGCTAATACATCTCAAAAAAGTTCTGACATTCCCAGACAGATTCCTACTCGAGCAGCGACCTAGAAAATCATAGAAGGGCTATCAATGTCAATTGCTTTCCGCCACTGCAAAAGCTGCTTGGCAGCAATTTTCCGATCTATAAAAAAATAATCCCAACAACCTAAGTTATTGGGATTATCAATAAAAATGGTACCCGAGACGAGAATCGAACTCGTACAAGATTGCTCTCGAGGGATTTTAAGTCCCTTGCGTCTACCAGTTCCGCCACCCGGGCATGAAGATGCTATATTAGTGATTCCTGCCAAACTGTCAACTTTAAATTGAAAAAATTAATTTTCTTCTCCAATTCCTAACTTACTAAGCCGATAACGAATGGAACGAAAATTAATTCCCAGCAATTCTGCCGCTTTTTTTCTCACCCCCCCAGACTTCTCTAACGCCTGCAGCAAAACCGTTTTTTCTATATCGGCCAACCAGCTATCAAGATCAAGACCTTCATCGGGCAAGTTACAAAGTCCCGCATAGGTATTACAACTTTTTTTCTTGATTTGGTCGGGGAGACAATCGACTGTCAACTGATCGCTTTCACCAAGGACAACACACCGCTCTATCAGATTTTCGAGTTCGCGAACATTTCCCGGCCAATCGTAATTAAGCAATAATTCCAAAGCAGACTTTTGGATATTGTATTCGTCCTTGCCAGTAAGTCGCTGATAAAACTTATTTATTAAGAGTTGGAGGTCATCAAGTCGAGATCGCAATGGCGGCAATTCGATCGAAACAACATTCAAACGGTAAAATAGATCTTCTCTAAAATCTCCGGTGCTTATTCTTTCAATTAAATCCTGATTTGTGGCGGCAACCAGACGGATATTCAATGGAATATTTTTAGTTCCTCCAACCCGGCGAAATTCCCGTTCTTGCAATACCCGCAACAGCTTGACCTGCATACCCATCGGCAACTCACCAATTTCGTCTAAAAACAGCGTGCCGTTATCAGCCGACTCAAACAATCCTTCTTTGCGCTTATCAGCGCCAGTAAAAGCCCCCTTTTCGTGACCAAACAACTCACTCTCAAGTAAATTTTCGGGGATAGCACCGCAGTTAATAGGGACAAATGGATGTTTTTTGCGATCACTATTCTGGTGTAATGCTTTAGCAACCAGTTCCTTACCGGTGCCACTTTCACCAGTAATCAATACATTGGCCTGACTCGGGGCAATCCGTTCCATCAAAGCAATCAATTTGGCCATTGCCGGACTCTTACCAATCAAACTCTGGAATGAAAAACGTTGGCCGAGCTGTTGTTTTAGTTGCCGGTTTTCCTGCTGCAGTTTCTCTCGTTCTAATGCTTTTTTTATTACCAGACGAATCTCATCATTTTTAAAGGGCTTGGTAATATAATCATAAGCGCCTAATTTCATTGCTTCGACCGCTTCTTCGGTTGAAGAGAAGGCCGTAATCATCAATACCGTTACATCATTTTCGTGCTCTCGTAACTGCCGCAACAATTCGATTCCAGTCATTTTAGGCATTTGAATATCTGAAATAATCAAATCAAAATTGATTTCTTGAGCTTTGGCAAAAGCAGCTTCACCATCCGCAGCGATTTCTACCTGATAATTTTCACGGCGCAAAAGAATCGAGAGCATTTCCCGCAAACTACTCTCATCATCAACAACCAGAATTTTATATTTATTATTTTGAGCCACCATACCTAGCTATCCCCTTCAGCAAACAGTAACGAAAACCTTGCTCCACCAGCAGCGCCATTACTGACCGCCACCGTTCCTCCATGCGACTCAAGAACCGAGTAAACAGTTGCCAGCCCGAGCCCAGTACCTTTCTCTTTGGTTGAAAAAAAAGGTTCAAAAATCTGACCCCGGATATCATCAGCGATTCCAGGGCCACTATCTTCGACAATGATGGCACAATGTCCCAGATTTTCAATACTAAAAATCAGCGTGCCACTACCCTGCATCGCTTCAGCAGCATTAATCGCCAAATCCCACAGAATCTGCAATATCTGATTTCGGTCAAGTTCGAGAATCAATTCATCCTGATACTGTTGCAGAACTTCAATATTATTAAAACGATGATCAGTTCCCAGCAGAGCAATAATCTGATCTAAAATCGAAGCAACATTGACTTTCTCTTTTACCAATTTTCGCGGACTGGCAAAACCAAGGAAATCGGTCAATAAACAATTAAGCCGGTCGGCTTCCTTAACTACGATTTCCATCAAATGTAAATCTTCCGGTTGAGCATGTTCTCCTTCCATCAACAGTTGTACCGATCCGCTGATCGAAGCAAGGGGGTTTCTAATTTCATGTGCCATCCCCGCAGCCAGACGACCGACCGCAGCAAGCCTGTCGGTACGCTTCAAATCTTCTTCAATCTTCTTTAACTGGGTTAAATCCTGAAAAGTAACCAAAACCCCAAGATTTTCCCCCTGACTCCCTTTTGCTGCAGTAGTCGCATAACCAAGAATCAATTTTTCATCTGGCTGTCTGACAAAATAACCTTCAGATCGGCTCAATAGATTCGTTGATGAAGTGAGTCCCGCCATTAAAGGAAAAATGGTAGTAACTTCCTGATCATATACATACTGTAATGACATACCAGTAATAGCAGTGGCGGCGCGATTAAATGATCTTATTCTCCCCTTTGGATTAATCAACATCAACCCACTACTGATGTGAGAAAGAATGGTTCGATTCATCATTTCTAATTCAGCAAAATCGATTGATTTTCGTTGCAATTGCTCTTCACTATAGCGCCAACGATCTGCCAGAGTACCACTTAGTATTGCCGTCAGGAAAAAAGCAACGGCGTGGACAAATAATGTCGAAAAAAAAGTGCCATTGGGGATCGATCTATATAGATTAAAGAAATTGAGGTAGTTAAAAAATTGCAGATCGAGAATCCCGCCAAACATGATAACTGCACTAGCTGCAGCAAAAATGGTCAAACGGCTTGATAAAATAAAACTGGCAGAAACAATCACCAATAGATATGCAAATGAATAAACACTCTCAACCCCACCGGTCAGGACAATCAGGGCAGAAACAAACACTAAATCCCAGACTATCTGAACTTGGGCAAAAAGGGCAGTTTTGGACAGAGTCCTAAGAAGCAGTGCCGATGCCAGCGCTTCGGCATAGGATATGCCAATTAAATAAAAAAGAGGGGTAATTACGGAGCGATGGCTGCCACCTTTCAAGTAAAAAATGGCAGCGCCACCAAGGAGAATGGTAATAACCGCAGTTCGACAGGTAAGGTACCAAGTCAAACTACGGTTATCGGTTTTAAGCTGTTGTTTTGTTAACGACTTCCATTTGGCCATTAACCACCAACTGTCCCGGCCAATTTAAAGATCGGCAGATACATAGCGATAACCAAGCCACCGACCGTTGTTCCCAGAAACAACATCAATATCGGCTCCATCATTGCGGTCAAATTGCCAACCGCATCATCAACTTCATCGTCATAAAAATCGGCAATTTTACTGAGCATCGTATCCAACGCACCAGCTTGCTCACCAACCTCAATCATTTGACATACCATTGGCGGGAACACCCCAGAAGCCTTAAGGGGCTCGGCAATTGTCCTACCTTCGCTGATACTTATACGTACCTGACCAATTGCTTTTTCAACCGTCCGATTGCCAGCAGTTTTTCTAACAATATCCAAGCCATCAAGAATTGGCACGCCACTGGAAATCATTGTCGACATCGTTCTGGCAAATTTGGCAACCGCTACTTTACGAATCAATACCCCCATAACCGGTAACTTCAGTGCCCAATCATCAATAATATCGCGCCCCTTATTGGTGGCATAGATTTTTTTTGCGGCAGCAATAATAAAGAAAATTGAGCCTATAATCACCAAGATATAGTTCTGCACAAAGTTACTGATATTGATAACTATCTGGGTCGGCAGCGGTAAAGACCCGCCAAAATCGGCAAACATTTTTTCAAAGGAAGGAATAACAAAGACCAGAATAACAGCAATAACAATAAAAGCAATGCTGATGATTGTTACCGGATAGGTCATAGCACTTTTGACCTGTTTCTTCAGTTTCAACGCTTTTTCGATATAGGCTGCTAACCGGTTAAGGATGGTATCCAAGATACCACCAACTTCTCCAGCAGCTACAAGATTTACATACAGTTCATTAAAAGGTTTTGGATGCTTGCCTAAAGCTTCTGCGAAGGTAGAACCAGACTCAACATCCTCTTTTACCTTAAGGAGAACTTCTTTAAAGGTTTTATTATCCTGTTGCGACGAAAGAATATCCAGACACTGGACCAAAGGAAGACCAGCATCAATCATGGTAGCAAACTGGCGGGTAAAAACCACCAGATCCTTGGTAGTTATCTTGGGCTGAAGAAAGGTAATATTTATTTCAGCGCCCAAACCCTTGCCGGCAGCTTTAACTTTGTTTGCCTGCACCCCTTGCCGACGCAAGTTGGCCACAACCATTGACTCACTGGCAGCTTCCATCGTCCCTTTAGTGCTTTTCCCGTCTCGCGAACGACCCGTCCAAGCAAATGTTGGCATGGTCAACCCCTTTCAAATTACAATGATTTTTATGTTTAAAATTAGTAGCATTACTGAAATAATCAATTTCAGTGCGTTGAACCAATCGAATTTCTTCGCCCCAACACGGAGCCTGGATTAGCAAACATTTGCTTCAACTCGTCAAGGTCGTGTGAACGCAACATAGCCTCATCACGGCTGATCTGCCGAGAGTGAGCCAACAAAAATAACGATTGGTTTAGCGTCTGCATGGCAAACTTATCCTGACCTATCTGCATTTGTGAATAAATTTGATGGATTTTATCTTCACGAATTAAATTGCGGATCGCTGGATTTGGAACCATTACCTCTAGTGCCATCGCCCTCCCCTTACCACTTGCATGAGGTATTAACGTCTGCGACATCACCCCTTCGAGGACAAAAGAGAGCTGCGTACGCACCTGTGACTGTTGATTTTCCGGGAAAACATCAATAATTCTATTCATGGTTTGAACACAAGAGTTGGTGTGCAACGTCGCAAAACATAGGTGTCCAGTTTCAGCAATTGTCAACGCTGCTTCGATAGTCTCAATATCACGCAATTCGCCAAGAAGAACGACATCGGGATCTTGACGTAAAATATATTTTAAAGCTTTTTTAAAAGAGTCGGTATCGGCCCCGACTTCGCGTTGATTAACCAGACATTTTTTATGGGGATGAAGATACTCAATCGGATCTTCAATGGTGATAATATGATCACTACGCTCAGTGTTAATTGCATCGATAATAGCTGCAAGGGTTGTAGTCTTGCCACTTCCGGTCGGCCCGGTCACCAGAATCAGTCCCCGCGGTTTTCTTGATAAGCTTCTAACAACTGCAGGCAATCCCAAATCGTCAAAGCTTTTAATCTCAAATGGAATCGCCCTGAATGCACCAGCAACCGCTCCGCGTTGTACAAATATATTCCCCCGAAAACGCGACAATCCTTTTACACCAAATGAGAGATCCAACTCATTTTCTTCTTCAAATTTACGTTTTTGAGCATCGGTTAAAACGCTATAGCAAAGTTTTTTGGTCTCAGCTGACGTTAAGAGTTCTCCGTCGGTAGGGGTCATATTCCCGTCAATACGGAACTGTGGAGTTGTTCCGGTAGATATGTGTAAATCAGAAGCACCCTGTTCAAACATCGTCTTAAGCAACTGGTGCATATTAGCCATTTGGTTAAATCCTTTCAAAAAACTCGATTACATCGGACATGGTCATGCCTGACAATCAACCAATAAGAAGTTTAGCCTAATCATCAGCTACAGTTGTACGTAATACCTCTTCCAAAGTAGTTACCCCTTCCTCCAATTTAGTTAGAGCTGACTGGCGCATCGTCTTGACTCCGAGCCGCATCGACTCCTGTTTAATTTCCGCAGTATTAGCCCCAGACAGAACCATCTCTTTAATATCTTCAAACATCGGCATTACTTGATAAACACCGATTCTGCCTTTATAGCCGGTATCGTTGCATACACTGCAACCACGACCTTTGTAGGTGGTGAACTTTCCGATCTTGGCTTCCGGAATACCAGCCGCAAGAAGCGCCTCCGTGGTATGCTTTTCCGGCTCTTTACACTCTGAGCAAACCCGACGACCAAGCCGTTGAGCAGAAATGAGATTAACCGCTGAGGCAACCAAGAAAGGTTCAATTCCCATATTCAAAAGACGATTGATAGTACTCGGAGCATCGTTAGTGTGCAAAGTCGAAAGCACCATATGACCAGTCAGTGCAGCCTTTACCCCAATTTCAGCAGTTTCAAAGTCACGAATCTCACCGATCATAATGATATCGGGATCCTGCCGTAAAAACGCCCGTAGTGCGGTCGCAAAATTAAGTCCAATATCTTCATGCATTTGTACCTGATTGATTCCAGCAAAGTTAAACTCCACTGGATCCTCAGCCGTAGAAATATTTTCTGAGACTTTATTCAATTCAGAAAGAGCAGAATATAGCGAAACTGTTTTACCACTACCAGTTGGACCCGTTACCAGAACCATCCCGAAAGGTTTGTGGATCTCTTTTTTAAACCATGCCAGAGCCTCTTCTTCGTATCCCAGCTTGGTCATATCTAGTTGTAAACTACTTTTATCCAACAAACGCAAAACAATTTTTTCGCCAAATAGCGTTGGCAAACAACTGACTCGATAATCCATTTCCTGATTGCGTGCCATTTTGATTTTAATCCGCCCATCCTGCGGCAGACGCCTCTCGGCGATATCTAGAGTTGCCATAATTTTAACTCGAGAGGTAATCGCATTTTTCAATTTTCGCGGTGGTTTCATTACCTCATAGAGGATACCATCAATTCGATAGCGCACCCGGAAAGAGTGTTCGTATGGCTCAATATGGATATCAGAAGCTTTCTTTTTAATTGCATCGGTCAAGATCAGGTTAACCAACTTGACCACCGGAGCATCTTCGCTGGCACGTTCCATTTCACCAACATCATCGAACGATGCATCGTCTAACAACTCCAGATCTTCAAGATCCTCCAGTCCCTCCAGAGCATCCGCCATGGTTGAACTTTGATCGTAAAATTTATCTATTGCATCTTTGATGGCTACTTCAGCAGCAACGACAACTTCGACATTGAAGCCGGTCATAAACTTGATATCGTCAATAGCAAAAATATTAGACGGGTCCGACATCGCAACAATTAATGTCGCACCGGCTCGATTTATAGGAACTAACTGATATTTTTGTGCTACTTCGGATGGAACCAACTCGATTACCGCTGGGTCAATATCGAATTGGGATAAATCTATGGAAGGGACACCATAATGTTTTGACAGGAATGATGCGAGGTCATGCTCTTGAACATAGCCCAGTTTAACCAGAGCTGCCCCCAGCCTGATCCCCTCTTTTTTTTGTTCCGAGATTGCATTTGCCAGTTGGTTATCAGAAATAAGTTGATTTCGAACCAGTAGCTCTCCAAGTCTACCAACACTCATTTAATTACTACCCTTCCATTTACATTTTTTTCGAATTCAATAAAGAATTTCGCATAAATCCAGCTGGCAGACGAACTCCAGTCCAGAGGAAAAAAGCGTCCTCACCTTGAGCTGCCAACATCCCCATCCCGTCCACACAAGTAAAACCTGCCGAGCGGGCGACCTTAACAAATGGAGTTTCAAAAAAAGAATATACCATGTCATACATTAATGCACTACTTTTAATACTCTCCAATGGTAAAATATTTACATCGTCACCGCGTAAGCCAACTGAAGTCGCATTAACCACCAAATCAGCTTCCGACAATGCGTCGAGATACTCACTATCACTATAATTTACTACCGCAAAGCTAACGGAGGCAAAATGGGGAGCAAGGTCATCGACAAACTGTCTACCACGAAATTGATTCCGATTAGCGATCACTATCGACTTAACACCGGCAGTAGCCAACGCCACAGCAGCTGCTCGAGCAGCACCACCAGCTCCTAAAATCAAAATTTTGCGGTTTACTGGATGAAAGTTTAAATCCTCCCTGACCGCCCGGATAAAACCACTGGCATCAGTATTATAGCCAACCAGAACACCATCTTTATTGACCACGGTATTTACCGCACCAATCAACTTTGCTGCCGGATCTACCTGACCAAGGAGAGGTAAAATTGCTTCCTTGTGCGGAATCGTAACATTAAAACCAGCAACATTCAGAATTCGAAGCCCACCTACCGCAGCTGGCAAATTAGTTGGGGATACATGAAAAGGGACATACACAGCATCAATGTTATATTGCTGCAGAGCATGATTTTGTATCAAAGGGGAAAGAGAGTGGGCAACCGGATCACCCAAAATACCATAGACACGACTATCACCAGATAAAAGCATATTCAGATCCATCACAGCAGTTT
>DAOWKG010000332.1 GCA_030639985.1 Desulfuromonadaceae bacterium | reverse complement strand
GGGGAACTATTTTGATACCCCGCTGGATCAATTGAGTGCAGACCAACTGCTCGATTATTTTAATGATCTGCTTCGCTATCTCTCCTGGAGTGCCGTGAAGCTAGATCTGTATGGTCTAAAGTTTTTCTACACCTATGTGATCGACAAATCCTGGGTCGATATTCCGCTGATCAAACCACCCAAGGCAACCAGAATTCCCGATATTGTGACGTTGGAACAGGCACAGCAACTCTTTATGGCGACGCACAAGCTGAGCTATCGGGTCTTCTTTTTTACCATCTACAGCATGGGGTTGCGTTTAAGTGAGGGGATCGGATTGCGGGTGGGTGATATCGATTCAGATCACATGCGGGTGCATATCCGTGATTCCAAAGGCAACAAGGATCGGTTGGTGCCGCTACCGGTCAGAACATTGGCGATGTTGCGCTCTTTTTGGGGTATTCACCGGCACCCGGAGTTTCTCTTCCCTAATCGCAAAAGGGGTTTGGCTCATGCTCATCTGATGAATTCTCCGTTGGATAAAGGGGGGATTCAGACAGCGATCAAGGCGGTGGTTACCGAGTTAGGGATTAAAAAAAAATCAGTTGCCACTCGTTGCGACACAGCTATGCGACTCACCTGTTGGAAGCAGGAATTGATCTGATTGAGTTGCAACATATTCTGGGGCACGTGAGTATTCTGACGACGGCTAAATACACCCACCTTACTACCAAAAACCAATCATGCTCTTATCAAAAAATAGATGCGTTGATGAATAGCTTTGATATTCGTTTGGCTGGTATCAAATGATAGCGCTGGCGACAATTATCAGAGAGTATGAGTCCTTTTTTCTGAAGCATTATGGCGGAGCGTTGCTCCCTTCTCACAAAAAAGCACTTGAGGTGATGAAGTTCTGCCGCTCCCACGCAAGTCCGCAGATGCTGGCACAGTGTTCGGATGATAATTGTAAACACTGCCGCTTTATCCCACACTCCTGTGGACAGCGCAATTGTCCCCATTGCCAGAGCTATGAAGGGCAACGGTGGATTGACAATCAATTGGGCAAGCAACTCCCAGCCGAATACTTTTTGCTGACCTTTACCCTCCCTTATCAGTTGAGGCAACTAGCTTGGTCTCAACAGCGTCTAGTCTTCTCGCTCATGTTTGCCTGTGTGCAGCGGACGCTACAAACATTTACCCATAATGACCAACAGCTGGGTGGAACAGCCGGTTTTACAGCGGTGCTCCATACCCATTCCCGCCGGTTAGAGTTTCACCCTCATATCCATGTAGTTATTCCCGGTGGCAGCATTCATCAAAAAACTAAATTGTGGCGAGCAAAAACGGGGAAATATCTATTTAAACAACAATCCTTGGCAACGGTGTTTCGGGCGATGCTACTGAAAGAACTGGTTGACAATAAGCTACAGATCCCGACCGATTGCCCGAAAAAATGGGTGGTAGATTGCAAGAGTGTTGGTAACGGCTGCAAGGCGCTGATTTATTTGGGTCGCTATCTCTATAAAGGGGTCATTCGGGAGGAGGATATTCTTACCTGTGAGGATGGGATGGTGACTTTTAAATATACAGAATCGAAGACCAAAAAGGTTAAAACCAGAACGGTTACCGGTGAGGAGTTCCTCTGGCTTTTTTTGCAACATATTTTACCCAAAGGATTTCGCCGAGTGCGAAGTTATGGTTTTTTACACCCGTGTAGCAAGCGGGCTATTTTACTTTTGCAACTGATTTGTAAATTTAAGCCACTACCGGTGAAGAAGATGGAGAGACCGGGGATTGTCTGTCCGCAATGCGGGGCAAAGATGGAAATTGTCAGGACGTTGCTTTCGGTTGCGGAAGTAAAACGGTTGATAGCACAACCGTTACGACTCAGCGTAGGCCAAGTTATGTAACCTCAAGCAGCATAAGGATACTAAAAAAACCGCCATCCAGCGGCTATGTATAACTACGTGTAGAATATGAGGGTTTGCCAGCAAAAAGATCAAAAAAACTCTATTTTACCCTCAGTAAACCATCTCAATCAGCCACTTCCTCCAGCACCGTCGATTATCGACCTGAACCGGGTTGGATCTCAAAAAGATATTTTCTATAAATAATACCGGGCTTGTTCAACAAACGGTTCAGATTGTGGTTCGTGCCTCACACAATCTAACCTTATTCGTTAGGAGATTTTTAAGCGATGAATAAAAAGTTATTATTAATCTGTTCCGGTTGTATTATTTTTT
>DAOWKG010000032.1 GCA_030639985.1 Desulfuromonadaceae bacterium | reverse complement strand
TTTGCGATTGTTTTCGGCGGCAAAAAAATGGACGACACTATCGCTCACTTGTGGACCGATTTCGTGGATGGCAATTAACTCTTCAGAGGTTGCGGCAGCTAATAGTTCCAGATTGCTATAATTGCGGCTGAGGAGTTTTGCCAGGTGCTGTCCAACGTGGCGAATGCCGAGTCCAAAGATGAAATTTTCCAGAGGGCGTTGTTTGCTTGCTGAAATCGCTTGCAGCAGGTTTTCTGCCAACTTGTCGCCCATGCGGTCAAATTGAAATAAATCCTTGGCTTCGAGACGGTAGAGGTCGGCGACACTGTTAACCAGCTTGAGGCGTAATAGTTGATCGATCAGGCGATCACCCAGCCCTTCAATGTCCATGGCGTTGCGGGAACAAAAGTGTTTCAGCGATTCTTTCAGTTTTGCCGGGCAATCCAGCCCCTGACAGCGGGGAATCACTTCCTCTTCTTCCCGAAAGACTGGGGAACCGCAGATCGGACAGCTTTGTGGCTCGGGAATCGATTGCTCGCTACCATTACGTTTTTCTGTGATTACTTTGACAATGTCGGGGATGACATCACCGGCACGTTCTACCACTACCGTGTCGCCTACCCTAATCCCCAAGCGGTCAATTTCATCCCAATTGTGGAGACTGGCACTGGAGACGGTAACGCCGCTGACGTTAACCGGGCGCAGGTTTGCCACCGGGGTGATGGCTCCAGTGCGGCCAACTTGTAAGCGCACCGATTCGATAACGGTGGTTTCTTGCCGCGCCGGGAATTTTGCTGCAATTGCCCAGCGCGGGGTGCGGCTTTTTTCGCCCAGCTCCTGTTGGATGTGGCGCTGGTTAACTTTAACTACCATGCCGTCGATTTCGTAGGGGAGTTGGTCACGTAAATCTTGCAGCTCCTGATAACGCTTGACCACTGCTTCTATATTTGTTGCTACAGCGGCAATCTCCAAATTTACTTTTAGACCCCAGCGCCGAAATGCTTGCAATAATTCCATGTGGGTTTCAGGTACGTCTCCGGAGATTGCGCCACAGCCGTAACAACTGATAGTCATAGGCCGGGCAGCGGTCAGTTTGGCATCAAGTTGACGCAGACTTCCGGCGGTCAAATTGCGGGGATTGGCAAAGGTTGATTCCCCCTCGTCACGGCGCTGCTGGTTGAGTTTTCGAAATGGTTCTAACTCCATATAGATTTCACCCCGAACCTCAAGGAAATCGGGATAATCGTTGGTTAACTGCAATGGAATCGTCCTGATGGTGCTGACATTAGGGGTTATATTTTCCCCTTTGGAACCATCACCACGAGTAGCTCCCCGAATCAGCTTGCCATTTTCGTAAGTGAGGGCAACGGCAACGCCATCAAGTTTCGGTTCGCACAGATATTCCAGTTCCTCGGTCCGAGCTAGATGGCGTTTGATCCGACCATCAAAATTGAGCAAATCTGAGCCATTAAAAGCGTTTTCGAGCGATAACATTGGTGTGGCATGAGTTGCGGTACCGAAGCTGCTTAACGGGGTGCTGCCGATCCGTTGTGATGGTGACTCCGGCGTAAGCAGCTCAGGAAATTTACCCTCAATTTCGAGAAGTTGCTGTAATAATTGATCGTATTCGGTATCGGTAATTTCAGCTTGGTCGAGGCTGTGATAACAGTAATTATGGTGGTGCAGTTGGGTAGAAAGTTCATGGTGCCGTAGTTGTGCCGATTTGAACGATTCAGAAGTTGTCATGGCTCTATCTTTCGCAATATTATTTATCCCAGTTGGCTTATATCATGTTGATGATTGCCCTGCAAACCAAGACCTTTCTATTTCCAATTGTTTGGGTTAGTCTTTGGGTGTTGGAATTGTTTTAACCCTGATTCTATGCTGTTGTTTCTGTAACGGTCTATTTGGAGCATAAATGTTTGATGAGTTGGTTTGGCGTTTGCTGGCGCTGTTGGCGTTGCTGCTGTTGTCTGGTTTTTTTTCCAGTTCCGAAACGGCATTAATGGCTCTCGATAAGTTACGAGTCCGTTTTCTGCAACAAAAAGGGCATCCCAATGCCGATAAACTGGCCATCTTGCTTGACCGGCCAGATCGTTTGCTCAGTGGTATTCTTATTGGCAATAATCTGGTGAATATTGCCGCATCGGTTGTTGCCACCGGACTTTTTGTCACTTATTTTGGTGATCAGGGCGAGTGGCTGACGGTAGCTATTTTGACCCCAGTTCTACTGATTTTTGCCGAAGTTTGTCCCAAAACCTACGCGGTCCAATTTCCCGAAAAATTATCGTTTCGGGTGCTGAAGCCCATCGGTTTTGTGGTTTGGGTTTTAACCCCGGTTATTTATATTGTCGCGGCTATTTCAGGTTGGTTTACCCGTTTTATCAGTGATGAAAAAGTGGAAGATATCTCCGTATCGGAAGATGAGATCAAAGCGATGATCGAGGTTGGTGAAGAGTCTGGTGTTGTCGCTGCTGAACAACGACGGATGTTGCACGGTATTTTTGATATGTCAGAAACCCGTGTCCGTGACATCATGATTCCCCGAACCGAAATAGTTGGTATCGATGTGGCCGCCAGTTTTAAAGACGTTCTGGCGATAGCAAAGTCATCACGTCATTCACGCTTTCCCGTGTACAGTGATAACCTCGATACTATCGTCGGAGTTATTCACTCTAAAAATATCCTTGATTCTATTGGCCAAGATGAGCAGTTTTCTCTGCAGAACTTATGTCGCAAACCATATTACGCCCCAGAGGCTAAGCGGGTTGGTCTACTGTTGCAAAGTTTCCGTCGCCGCCGGGAACATCTGGCAATTGTCGTCGATGAATACGGTGGGGTAGAGGGGATAGTGACTCTCGAGGATGTTGTCGAAGAAATTGTCGGTGATATTCATGACGAATATGATATCGCTGAGGTCGATTTCCGGGAACTTGAGCCGGGTCGTTATCTGATTGATGCGGTTATGCCGCTGCGTGAAGTCAACCGCCGCTTTAATTTGAACCTCCCCGAGGCGCAGGTCACCACGCTGGCTGGACACCTAATGAAACTCATGGGAAAAATCCCCGAAGAGGGAGATTCTTGTGAAGAAGGGAATTTGTTGTTCCGGGTGCAACGAATGGAAGATCGCCGGATCGAGGAAATTGAGATGGTTATTTCCGCACCGGAGTAAAGCTGATTCTGCTAGTAGTCTGGGGCTGTATTGGCTTCATTCCAACCCGCTATGGACAAATTAAATATCAACCCGAAAAAAGGTTCTGTGGAGATAAAATGAAATATCCCGATTTTTTTGACAATATTGACCCCATTAAGATGTATGACCCGTTGGCGCAACAACTGGGTGCTGTTTCAGATGGTCTGATCACTTATACCTATCTCGACATGGTCAAGTTGGCTGGTCACTCATGCCCGACTGTTGCTGGGGCATGGATAATATGTGCTTTAGGTCTGAAAAAACTTCATGGTGATACTATTCCAGTGCGAGGAAATATCAAGGTTGAAATGCGTGATGCGCTGGATGATGGGGTTGCCGGTGTCATTGGCCAGTGTCTCGGGCTAGTTACTGGCGCTGGAAATGAAGGTGGCTTTAAGGGTATAGGGATGAATTATGCCCGCAATAATCGACTCATTTTCGGTTGTGATATCAACAGTGAAGTACGTTTGAGCCGTCTTGATAACGGCCAAAGTATCACGATTAAATATGATCCTTCCGCCATCCCTTTTCACCCCCAGATCAAACCGCTGC
>DAOWKG010000121.1 GCA_030639985.1 Desulfuromonadaceae bacterium | reverse complement strand
GTTAACATTCCGCTCGATTGTTTTATTCTCATTCTAATATTACAATAATTCTTAAGTATACTTAGGCGTTCAACAACCTATCTATCTTATTTTAAAGGAATTTGCTGATGATTTCCGGTCTTTACCTGATTACAGATGACAACCGTGACGGAAAACTACTGACAAAAGTAAACGCTGCATTAGTTGGTGGGGCAAAAGTTGTCCAATACCGAGCTAAAGATATCCGCCCCGACAACCGCCGGGATATGGCAGAAAAGCTCAAAAAACTCTGCGATAACCACAATGCAAAACTAATCATCAATGACTTTCCGGAACTTGCTAACGAGATAGATGCTGCCGGTGTCCACCTCGGACAAGAAGACATCTCGGTAAGTCAGGCACGGCTATTACTTGGTCACGACAAGATAATCGGCGTTTCGACCCACAATGTTGATGAAGCACTAAAAGCCGAAGTTCATGGTGCCGATTATGTTGCTATCGGTGCTATTTTCCCAACCAGCAGCAAGGATAATGTTACTGCAGTAGGGATAAAAACCTTACACATGGTTCGCAAAGCGGTGCGTATCCCGATAGTTGCGATTGGTGGCATAACTCCCAATGGTGCCTACGAAGCAATCAATGCCGGTGCCGATGCCATTGCTGTAATCTCCGGGATTATGTCAGATTCTGACCCGGCGCGAGCAACCAAAGAGTATGCACTGCTATTCAACCGCAACAACCCCGCACCCAACGGCAAAGTGCTAACCATTGCCGGATCGGATTCAAGTGGGGGCGCGGGAATTCAAGCCGACATCAAAACCATAACCCTGCTCGGCAGTTACGCCAGCTCGGTACTCACTGCTCTCACCGCCCAAAGCACCCTCGGAGTCGACGTCACTTACGTGATTAACACCGACTTTGTTGAGAAACAACTCGTGACAGTTCTTGATGACATCGGCACCGACACGATCAAAACCGGGATGCTCAGCTGGAGCGGCATTGTCTCCTGCGTTGCCAAAATCATCGAAGAACGTTCATTACTTGCTGTCGTCGATCCGGTAATGGTCGCAAAAGGTGGGGCCTCATTACTTAATGAAAGCGCCCACGAAACTTTGATTTCCAGATTACTGCCCCAATCGTATCTGCTGACGCCAAATCTGCCGGAAGTAAAAGTGATAACCGGATTTGAACCGCAAAATGTCTCCGAGATGATTGAAGCAGGACGCAATTTACAAGAATTGGGAGCACGCAATGTTTTAATCAAAGGTGGTCATCTCGATGGTGATGCCACCGATGTACTGCTACTGGGAGATATTGAGCACCAACTGGTTTCGCCCCGCCACAACACCATCAACACCCACGGCACCGGCTGCACCCTTTCATCTGCCATCGCTACATTCCTTGCCCAGGGCTATCCGCTAAAAGCTGCTGTTGAGCGAGCAAAACGCTTTGTTACCCTAGCTATAGAACTTTCAGTTCCCATTGGTGGTGGCCACGGACCAGTAAATCATATCCAAGCAGCAATGCAGCTCTTGCATGAACCTACCGCAATAGATTAGTATACCCGCCAGTTATTTCAATTTTGCATCTTTTAACTGCAGTGCCCCCACAAAAACGTGGTAGGCACTGTGTTTTCTATTTAGAGGTATCTCTTCATGACTCAACTTGAAATGGCCCGCCAGGGACAGATCAGCGACTTGGTACGTCAAGCTGCCGCTGCTGAAAATATCGAGCCAGAAATTTTACGGCAAAAAATTGCGGCTGGAACTGCCGTTATCTGCCTGAACAAAAAACATACGAATGGTCGCCCACTGGCAGTCGGCGAAGGGCTACGCACCAAAACTAACGCCAATCTTGGCACCAGTCAGGATGACACCAGCATTGACAAAGAGCTGGAGAAAGCCAAAGTTGCTGCTGCCGCTGGCGCCGATGCGCTGATGGACCTATCAACCGGCGGCCCGATTGATGAAATCCGTGCCGCAATCATCGCCGAAACTGACCTCTGTATCGGCAGCGTGCCCCTGTATCAAGCTGCCTGCGATGCCGTCATAAAACAAGGCAAACCAATCGTTGACATGACCGTTGATGATATTTTTGCCGGAGTTAAAAAACATCTCGATGACGGCGTTGATTTCATCACCGTTCACTGTGGCGTAACCCGTGAAACGGTTGCCAGGATGGACAAAGAAGGACGACTTTTAGAAGTTGTCTCCCGTGGTGGCTCGTTTACTGTTGGCTGGATGGACTATAACGATGCCGAAAACCCCCTCTATGAATTCTACGATCGACTGCTCGAAATGGTACGCCCATATGATGCTGTTCTCTCTCTGGGAGATGGGTTCCGTCCCGGCTGCCTTGCCGATGCGACCGACCGCGCCCAGATTCAAGAATTGATCCTGCTGGGGGAATTGACCCAACGGGCTCAAGATGCCGGCATTCAGGTAATGATCGAGGGCCCTGGCCATATGCCATTGGATCAGATCGAAGCCAATATCAAACTGCAAAAACGACTCTGCCACGGTGCACCATTCTATGTTCTTGGCCCACTGGTAACCGATATTGCCCCCGGCTATGACCACATCACCGCTGCTATTGGCGGCACCGTTGCCGCTGCTGCCGGAGCCGACTTCCTTTGTTATGTTACGCCAAGTGAACACTTACGCCTACCAACGGTCGAAGATGTCCACGAAGGGGTAATGGCAGTACGTTTGGCAGCTCATGCCGCCGACATTGTCAAAGGGATTCCGGGTGCCATCGAAAAAGACAACGCCATGGCGGTAGCCCGTAAAAAACTTGACTGGGAAGGACAATACTCGGTCGCTATCGATCCCGAAAAAGCCCGCCGCTGGAGAGATGAATCGGGGGTTGATGAATCACACGGTGCCTGCACTATGTGCGGATCACTTTGTGCCTACAAAGTAATGAGTGACCGTAAAAGTAAAAAGAATTCTTAACTGGACCACTACTGGATAGATTTTGTTTTTGAACTACCATTTCCAGTGTGATCCAGCCGGAGTAAAATAGCTGAGTTGAGATTAGAGTGGCAAATGTTTGAGCGCAGCGAGTTTCTGCCGCTCCTCAAATCAGCTATGTAATGGAGGGTACCCGAAGGTCAAGGAGTTC
>DAOWKG010000321.1 GCA_030639985.1 Desulfuromonadaceae bacterium | reverse complement strand
TATGTCGTAGCGTCATAACTCTGTTGCTGTCTGTAGGTTTTGTGTCTGAACATTGTACTATTTCTGGCCGCTGTCAATACCAACTCGGACGTTCTGCCGACAATCTCAGCCTGGCCGAAATTCTTAAAACTATGGCAGATGCAGGTGAAGAGGCTCTTTATCTTCATCCCCATCCGCAAACATTGATTGCTCTGGAAACGTGTAGTCAGGTTGAAAAATTGGTGGCTAGTAGTTTGGGTGGTGAAACCCTGAAGGATTTGGTCGAGCGGAGTCAGGCACAATCATTGGTGGAGAATGGGGGAGAATAGATTAGGAGACTATCTGATTTTGCGAATCGTAACGAGAATTCGACTGGTCGTGGGCAGGTGGTTTCGTAGTAAATTCTTGTAAAGTCAGACAGTCTCCCCGCACTGCTCCCAGTTTTTAAGCTCGATTTTACCATCAATCATTTCGGCATAGGAATACTGGTCGATCCAATCTCCGAGGGCAATGATTCTGGTGCCATCTTCGTTGGTATCTACGGGATAATGAAAGTGGCCACAAATGACGATGTCGCTATTGCTGCTTGCGGCATAGGGGGTTAAGAGTTGGGTCGGATCGTGGTGGCAATTTTCAGGTTTGTTTTTTGCGCTCTTGTTGCAGAGCCACATGGCAAAAGACCACGCCAGGTCAGGATGAATTATTTGTGCCAAGATTTTGATTGGCCAACTCCGCCAGAATGAGCGGAGGCGATGATAGTTTTGATCGGGATTAAGTAAATCCCCATGGCTGATGGTGATTTTTTTACCATCCCAGTCAAGTTGTTGCTGCTCAGGAATTACTTTGCACTTGAGAGTGTCGGTAAAGTAAGGACCGAGGTTGAAATCGTGGTTGCCCTCAACAAAAAACAATTTTGTACCATTGTTGCTTAGCTGCGCTAATTTATTCAATAGTGGTAAGTAGGCCGAAAACACCACATGTTTGTAACCGAGCCAGAATTCGAAAATATCACCAAGCAGAAATAAAGCATCAAGATCTTTTTGCTGGTTGAGAAAATCGAGTAACGACTGGTAGTTTGTGTCTTGGGGATGTCGCAGGTGGGCATCTGCCAGAAAAATTGATCTCATAGGTGTGACTATAATAAGCTGAGGTGATGTTGTCAATTGATTCGACTAGCTTATTTTGATTGTAACCAATAGAAATTTATCATCATTTGAAGGAGGCAACGATGACAGTTGCAGAACAGTTAGAGGTCGGCATTAAAGCTCAGGAGCAGGGAGATTTTCAAGCTGCCCAAAAATGTTATCAGCAAGTATTGGCACAACAGGAAACGGCTGATGTCTGGCTATTACTGGCTGAAGTACAAATTGAAGCCGGTTCTTTTGCTAAGGCACATAAAAGTATTACGGCCGGGTTGCAGGGAGAACCGGAGAATATTGATTTACTCTATGTTTTGGGGGATCTCTATCTTGAAGAAGAGAATAGCGGCAAGGCAATAGCGGCATATGAACAGATTATTGTACTTGACCCGGAGGAGACCGATGCTCTGGTCAGTAAGGCAGTTGCACAGATGAATAGCGGTGATATCGCTGGGGCTGAACAAACTTGTAAGCAGGCAATTGAAATTGATCCCAGCTCACCGTTTGCCCAAAATGCTTTAGGTGATATTTATGTTTATAAGGGTAAGGGTAAAGCGGCGGCACAATGTTTTCAGAAAGCGATTAAGCTTGACGAAAATGATCCACAACCACGCTTAAGTCTTGCCGAAATTTATTATGAGGCTGGTGATCTCGAGCTGGCAATTGAATGTTGTCAGCAGGGACTGGAACTGGATGCAGGGTTGGCGTTAGGGTATTTGACCCTTGGTTATATTTATCTGGATCAGGACCAGACCCAAGCGGCAATTGACAACTTTCAGCAGTTTTTAAATCTGGAAAAAAGTGCCGCAGCGAAAAATATTCGGGATGAGGTGGCAGCAGTAATAGAAGGACTTATGTAGTTTTAGCGATAATATGAATAACAAAAAAGGCTACCGAATTTCGGTAGCCTTTTTTGTAACCTATAAAGAATGTCGGGTCTGATTATTTACCGGCAGCAGCACGTTTAGCAGCTTTCAGTGGGTTGACACGAACATCATTAGATTTGATATCTACTTTTTTATGGGTGGCAAAGTTACATAGCCCATTGACCCATTTAGCGGCTGGATCTGGGTAAGCACCACAGACATCACCAATAGAGCCTTTAACAATGCGATTACATCCCTGACACTCTTCAACAATTAGCTGACAACTGTTGGTGGGTGCAACACAACCTGACTTTTTCCAGAAACTACACTCGGTACCGGCAAGAACCGTTTGGCACTGCATATTGTTTTTCCTCCTAGATTTATTCTCTGATTCGATTTCAGAACGGCTATTAATAACGAATTTGTATTTTTGAGTCAATCTTTATTGTCGTATTTTTGGTTAATAACCATATTTTTATTGTGCTGAATGGTGCAAGTGAAGGTTGGCTTTTTTAGTTGGTTTAAAAATATTGTCAACCGGGTAATATTGCGGTTATATGAAATGTAAAATGCGATTTTTTGAATTGAAGTGTAGTTTGAGCGATTTAGGCTGCCAAATTGTCCAATTGTGGAGTAAATAAATGGCTAAAGTTGGCATGGTAAAGCTTGAGGTATGGGAAGGCATTTGTGAACGTTGCGGTCGTTGTTGTTACGAAAAATACGATTATCGGGGTAAGATTTATTACACCGATACCCCATGTCAATACCTGGATACAGCTAC
>DAOWKG010000331.1 GCA_030639985.1 Desulfuromonadaceae bacterium | reverse complement strand
GAGGATTTAATTCACCGACTGCGGGAAAAAACTGTCGCCACCGATCTGCCTTGGGATGATCTGGAAATCATTGTTGATTCTCCCTTAGCCAACAGATTTACTGCAACTTATCGAAAATTGAAATCATTTTGGGATAGTGAGGCGAAGCAAAGGGTGGGCAGTGGTCGCCATCCTCTATCGTTTGAACAATTAACCACGGTAGATAGCCATCAAGATCATTTGCATGCGGTTGAATATCTAGAAAAAACAGCTCGCCCATGCATTGTGATTGCCGGTAGTGGTATGTGTACTGGCGGTCGGATTCAAACTTACCTGAAAGCTTTAATCGGTGATCAAAGAACCGATATTTTGTTTGTTGGCTATCAAGCCAATGGAACTCCCGGACGGGTTATTCAAACGTATGGATCACGTAACGGCTATGTTGAATTTGATGGCCAGCGTTATCAAATTAATGCCGAAATCCATACGTTAAGTGGTTATTCGGCTCACGCTGATCAGAAGAATTTGCTCAATTTTGTTAAGCGAATGCGCCATCAACCAGCTACTACTTATTTGGTTCATGGAGATCAAAAGGCCAAATTGGCCCTTAAGGGAAAATTTAAAGAAGTGTTTCCAACGATGCAAATGATAATTCCGTGAAATTTATGGTTTTGATTATCTCTTTTACCATTCCATTCTCTAGTGTTTTAATGGGTCGAAGATGACGCTTAAAATACAATTTCAACTAACAAATTATGATAAAAAATGCTAATAATTTTGTCTGGTAGCTTATTTGCTTTAAGTTGATTAGATTGGTCGATTGAAAATACCAGCAGCAAACTTTTTTTACCACAGACAAGTGCGGACGACTGCAGGACAATTATTAAATTATGTCGCCCAATAGATACAAAATTCACAAAGGCAAGAATAACCAATAACAAAAGATTTCACGGTGTTCTTTGTGGCTTGAGTGAGCTTTGTGTATGGGGGATGGGAATGATTTTGGGATTTTCTGACTTCATGAATATGTACCCGTCAGTGTGGGTCTGTGGCTAATATTGGTTTTTGCATTGAGTTGGTTGGAGTGAAGTAGATAACACCAGTCAATTTTATCAGCAACGTTCATATCGACTCTTAATAAGGAGGGAACATTGATTTTACCCGTTATCCTTTCAGGTGGTGCAGGAACTCGTCTCTGGCCACTTTCCCGTGAACTATACCCGAAGCAACTTCTCCCCCTTGCCAGTGAACAAACCATGCTGCAGGAGACTATCCAACGTTTGGATGGTATTGCTGAATTGGAAAAGCCACTGGTTATCTGTAATGAAGCGCATCGTTTTATGGTGGCTGAACAGATTCGCCAGCTGGATAAAGATCCCCATGCGATTATTTTGGAACCGTGTGGTCGTAATACGGCTCCGGCAGTCGCGATTGCTGCTCTTTATGCGCAGCAAATGGAAACTGATCCAATTTTGTTAATATTGCCGGCAGACCACTTGATTCAGAATGTGCCGGAGTTTCGTCGGGCGGTTGATTTAGGGGCAAAACAGGCGAAACTAGGGGCATTGGTAACCTTTGGTATTGTCCCGACTTTGCCCGAAACCGGTTATGGCTACATCCGGGCTGATCAGAGCTCTGTTAACTCGGTATATCCAGTTGCAGAATTTGTTGAAAAACCAGATTCTGAAACGGCAGAAAAGTACCTTGCCAGTGGCGATTATTATTGGAATAGCGGCATGTTCATGTTTCGTGCTAGTCGTTATTTGGAAGAGCTAGAACGGTATCAACCAGAGATGCTGAAAGCTTGTCAAAATGCTTTCACCAACATTTCTGGTGATCTCGACTTTCAACGTTTGGATGAAACGACTTTTGCTGCATCGCCTGCAGACTCTATCGACTATGCCGTAATGGAAAAAACTGATCGGGCGGTAGTTATCCCCCTTGACGCTGGTTGGAATGATATCGGTGCCTGGTCAGCGCTCTGGGATATTCATGATCATGATGCTGATGGTAATGTGTTAATTGGTGATGTTTTGACCGAAGCTGCTAATAACTGCTATCTCCATTCAAGTAATCGGTTAATTGCTGCGGTCGGAGTCGATGATCTGGTGGTGGTAGAAACGGCTGATGCGGTTTTGGTTGCATCACGTGATCAGGTGCAAAAAGTTAAAGCTATTGTTGAACAATTGCGCCAACAAAAGCGAAGTGAAGCACTTTTACATCGTCGGGTAAATCGTCCCTGGGGTTCTTATGAGGGGGTTGATGCGGGGGAACGTTTTCAGGTTAAGCGAATTATTGTTAACCCCGGTGCCAGTTTATCATTACAAAAGCATCATCATCGTGCTGAACACTGGATTGTGGTTAAGGGCACAGCAAAAATAACTTGTGGTGAGAAGGTTATGATTTTGTCAGAAAATCAATCGACCTATATTCCCCTTGGTGAGGTGCATCGGTTGGAAAATCCCGGCTGTATTGCCCTCGAAATTATCGAAGTGCAATCGGGAAGTTATTTGGGTGAAGATGACATTATCCGCCTTGAAGATGATTATGGCAGACAACCATAAAAAAGAATATTTTTAACAGGGATGTACAGGATATAGAGGATTATGACCGGATCTAACAATTTTAAGGTTTTATCCTGCCTATCCTGAATATCCCTGTAAATAGATTATGGTTGTTGGTAGCCATGTGGGTACTAATTCCAGAAGGATATGTAGATGAATACTGATTGTTTTAAAGCTTATGATATTCGTGGTCGCTTACCGGATCAGCTCAATGAAGAGATTGCCTGGCGTATTGGTCGTGCCTATGCCCAATTTTTAAGTCCCAAGCAGGTCGTTATTGGCCATGATGTAAGAACCTCGAGCCAATCTTTGAGCGATGCACTGGCAAAAGGATTGCTGGCAGGTGGTAGTGATGTTTTGGATATCGGTCTGTGTGGTACCGAGGAAATCTATCATGCGACTTTCAGCCAGCAATTGGATGGTGGCATTATGGTTACTGCCAGCCATAATCCGATCGATTATAATGGCATGAAACTGGTGCGGGAGCAGTCGAAACCGATTAGCGGTGATACCGGTTTAAAACATATCCAGCAATTAGTTGTCGATGGAGTTTTTGAGCCATCACAGCGCAGTGGCAATATTCAGTCTGTTTCGTATGAAAACAGTTATATCGAACATCTCCTGACCTATATTGATCCCTCTAGCTTGAAACCTCTTAAAGTCGTTATGAATGCTGGCAATGGTTGTGCCGGGCCAATTGTTGATCTCCTTGAAGCATATTTGCCTTTGGAGATCGTCAAGGTTTGTCATCAGCCTGATGGCACCTTTCCGCACGGTATCCCCAATCCACTATTACCCGAAAATCGCAGCCTGACACGAGATGCGGTATTGGAACATAAAGCCGATTTGGGAATTGCCTGGGATGGTGATTTTGATCGTTGTTTTTTGTTTGATGAAAAAGGTGAATTTGTTGAAGGGTACTATATTGTCGGCTTGCTTGCTCAAGTGCTGTTGGCCAATAACCCCGGACAAAAGATTATCCACGATCCCCGGTTAACCTGGAACACCATTGACATTGTGAACCAAGCGGGTGGGATACCGATTCAAAGTAAAACTGGCCACGCTTTTATCAAAGAACGCATGCGGGCAGAAAATGCTTTGTATGGCGGGGAAATGAGTGCGCACCACTATTTCCGCGATTTTGCTTATTGCGATAGTGGCATGATTCCCTGGTTGATGATTGTTGGACTTATGAGCAACAGCGGTCTTCCGCTGTCACAATTGGTCGCTGAACGGATTGGTAAGTATCCCGCCAGTGGTGAAATAAATCGTCTGGTTAAGGATCCAACGGAGTTGATCGGGGCAATTCGCAGTCGTTATGAACCAGATGCGGTAGATGTTGATTTTACCGATGGTTTAAGTTTGGATATGGGGCAATGGCGGTTTAATTTGCGCGAGTCAAATACCGAACCGGTGATTCGTTTGAATGTCGAGTCGCGGGGAGATGTCGGGTTAATGCAAGATAAGACGGCGGAACTGTTAGCACAACTAAACGACTGTGCAATGTAGTGCATAGTTGATAATTTAGCTCCCCTCCCTCAATGGGAGGGGTTGGGGGAGGGTGAACACCGCAATGAACTACACCGAAGCAGCACGATCACTCAGGAAGTTTTCGACCGATGCTGAACGTCTTCTTTGGCACCCCCTCTCCCCAACCCTTTCCCACAATGGGGAGAGGGAGAAATACCGTACAAACTGGCATGATCACGTCATAAAAAACAATTAAGTTGAACTTGTCAGGTCTAATAATTTAGCTACCAATTCATCACGCGATAAATTCGAGGTAGAAAGTTGCTGGAACTGCTGGTAGATAGTTGCGCGCTGTTGTAATAGCTCTGCAATTTTAGCTTGTGGGTCTGTTTCTTGTAGCAGCGGGCGTACCGTTTTTTGGTTTGATACCCGCGCCAGAATTTCTTCTGTCGATGCTGTCAGGCAGATAATACGCCCGGTTTTGCTCAACGCTGTAACATTATCTTGATCAAGCACAAGTCCACCACCAGTGGCGATAACTAAGCCTTCCTTTTGTGCCAGTTCAATAACCAGCTTCGATTCAAGCTTGCGAAATGCTGCTTCTCCATCAGTTGCAAAAATCTCAGCAATAGATCGTTCCGCACGGCTCTCAATGAGCGCATCGGTATCGACAAATTCGTAACCGATACATTTTGCCAGTAATTTTCCCAGAGTGGTTTTGCCGGTACCCATAAATCCGGTTAGAATGATATTTGCTAGTGACATATGACCTCATGTTTGATGAAAATGTTTTTAGCCGCAGATTTACGCAGATAAAAGCGGATAATGATTAAGTCAAAATATAGCTCGTGCTGAGTTTCGTTACCGTCAATTCAAATATTAGCCACAGACACACACCGACTGGGTCTTTATTGGTCATTTGAGATAAATTAGATTCAATCTGATTTGTTTTGTCCTGCAGTTGTCCGTGTTAGTCTGTGGCAAAATTAAGGTTTTCTCTGCGTTATTTGCGGCTTGAGTGAGCATAGAGAACGGGCGCGAGATAGCGATTTTATAGTCTTTCTTGGTGACCTTGGCGACTTGGTGGCTACGTTTGTGTTTAAGGAAGATAAAAAATCGTGATAGATGTGTCAAGTTGTGAATTTATCGACTTATTTTCTTGGCATTCGGGGCGGTTTCTGCCATACTCCCGCTCCTTTGCGCTAAAACCATCATCTATAAAGGGTACAAGATGTCTGAAAACATAAGAAATATAGCAATTATCGCTCACGTCGATCACGGCAAAACTACACTGGTTGATGCCATGCTGGTGCAATCCGGGGTCTACCGGGAGCATCAAGAAATTACTGAGCGGGTGATGGACAGTAACGATCTGGAGAAAGAGCGGGGGATTACCATCCTCTCTAAAAACCTTTCGGTTCAACATGATGGCTTGAAAATTAATATTGTTGATACTCCCGGTCACGCCGATTTTGGTGGCGAAGTTGAGCGAATTTTGAAAATGGTCGATTCGGTGTTACTTCTTGTCGATGCTTTTGATGGACCGATGCCGCAAACTCGGTTTGTGCTGAAAAAATCGCTC
>DAOWKG010000314.1 GCA_030639985.1 Desulfuromonadaceae bacterium | reverse complement strand
TGGGTTTTTTCGGGCGAACTTTCATTTGTCGGGTTAATGGAACTTTATGGTTCGGGATGAAACCGGTCTCTACTTCGCGCACCAATGTTTGCCGCAGCATGGTTTCAATGGCAGCGAGTAATTTAACTTCATCGGCACTGACCAGCGATATTGCTTCACCATTGGAACTGGCACGACCGGTACGACCGATACGATGAATATAATCTTCCGGAACTTTTGGCAGGTCAAGATTTATTACATGAGGTAACTCGTTAATATCTAATCCTCGTGCAGCAATATCGGTAGCAACCAGAATCCTGGTTTTGTTAGCTTTGAAATCGGCAAGGGCGCGAGTGCGTAGCCCCTGGCTTTTATCGCCGTGGATTGCTACAGCAGAAATGTTGTCACTTTTAAGCTGCCTGACCAATTGGTCAGCACCTTTTTTGGTGCGCACAAAGACCAGCACTTGTGACCAATCTTTGGTACGTATCAATTGACTGAGTAACGCTGCTTTCTTGCTTTTGTCGACTTCGTAAACCCATTGTTTAACGCTCTTTGGGGTAGAGTTACGGGGGTTGACTTCAATCTTTACCGGGTTGTTGAGTAGCCCTTTGGTGAGTTTGTGGATGTCGTCAGAAAAGGTTGCTGAGAAGAGGAGATTTTGGCGTTTTTGGGGCAGCAGGGCGAAGATTTTGCCAATCTCGACACTGAAACCCATATCAAGCATCCGATCGGCTTCATCCAGTACCAAGGTTTCTAGCTGTGAAAATTGCACTGCATTACGGCTAAACAGATCAAGTAATCGCCCTGGTGTTGCAACCAGGATATCAACTCCACCACGTAGTTTCATCATCTGTGGATTGATCTTCACCCCACCGTAGACAACGCACGACTTCACCGAAAAATGTTTACCATAAAGGGCAACACTTTCAGCGACCTGTATTGCCAGCTCACGGGTCGGTGTTAGCACTAAGGCACGGATATGGTTTGATTTAACTTTTCCGCCACTATTGAGCCGTTGTAATAAGGGGAGGGTGAAACTTGCGGTTTTGCCGGTGCCGGTTTGGGCAGCGGCCATGACATCTTTGCCGGAGAGGATTGCTGGGATGGCCTTTTTCTGGATTGCTGTGGGAGTTGCATAACCGATTTCGGCAATGGTGCTTAACAGCGTTTCGGATAGTCCTAAGGTAGAGAAAGGCATATGGTCGCTTCTGGAAAAAGTTTATAAATTGGGAGGCTGTCTAATCAACCAGTCTTGCGGTAATAAGTAACATAATTGTTTCTCCTTGTAGTTAAAGAAAATAGGTATAAACTCGCAAATCTTGACTAGTGCAAGTAGTAGTTATTTTGGATTCTTCAGGTAGGGCTATGGGTAACATATTTTTTTATACAATGACCATTATGATTTGGGGTTCCACCTGGTTGGCAATTAAGTATCAGCTAGGAGTCGTCGCCCCGGCATTTTCTATCGCCTATCGGTTTGCATTGGCAGCGTTGGTTCTTTTAGCCTGGTGCTTGTTGACGAAGCGACCGATGCGCTTTACTCGGCGGGATCACCTGTTCATTGCCATGCAGGGAATTATGCTGTTTTCCTTGAATTATCTGTTTTTTTATCTGGCTGAACTCCACATTACCAGTGGCTTGGCGGCGGTGGTGTTTTCAACTATCGTTATCATGAATCTCATCAACGGCAGATTGTTTCTGGGGATACCAATAGAATTGAAGGTTCTGTTCGGGGGTGGGCTTGGTTTGATTGGATTGGTGTTGCTATTCTGGCCCGAAATGGCAGCTGTCAATTTTTCGGGACCGGTTATTACCGGTTTATTATTCAGCTTTGGTGCTACCTATCTGGCCTCTTTGGGGAATATCCTTTCTGCCTGGAATCAAAAACAAAAACTGCCGGTGGTGCAAACCAACGCTTATGGCATGAGCTACGGGGCGCTGTGTATGTTTGTGATCGCTTGGTTGAGTGATGCCCCGATGGTTATTGAAACGACTCCAGCTTACCTCCTTTCGCTCATATATCTGGCATTGTTCGGTTCAATTATCGCCTTTGGTTGTTATCTGACTCTGATTGGCCGGATCGGAGTAGGTAAAGCCGCATATACCACCTTGCTATTCCCAATTGTGGCACTGTTACTGTCTACTATCTGGGAAGACTACAATTGGACCCTGGCAGGATTTTTTGGTATCGGGCTGATTCTCAGTGGAAACTGTCTGGCCTTGCTGAAAAAAAAATGATTATTGGCTAGCCCAATACTTTTTTCATTGCTGTTATCACGGTGTCAACCCGTTCGCGGGTTATCCAGTGATGCAAGACGGCACGAAATTTTCGCTTATAGCCCGGATAGGGGCTGAGACGAATATTATGTTTCGCCATTGCGGTAGAAAACTCGGTTGGATTCAGTTTTGCCGTTTCTTCCAACCAGAAAAACACGAAACTGGTGTCCTGACTGATTACCTTGATCCCGGGGACATCTTTGACCATTGCAGCCAGGTAAGCAGCATTGGCGTGATCTTCGTGCAAGCGTTGACTCATTTTTTCTAAAGCGATCAGTCCGGCAGCAGCCAGAATTCCGGCTTGACGCATCCCCCCGCCAAGTACCTTGCGCATCCGCCTTGCCTCTTTGATGAAACTATTACTACCGACCAATACTGATCCTGCCGGAGCCCCCAGCCCCTTGGAGAGACAGAAGGTCATGCTGTCGGCACCAGCAATAATTTCAATGGGTGAAACATTATAGGCGGTTGCGGCATTAAAAATTCGCGCGCCGTCAATGTGGAATTTAAGATTGTGTCTCTGTGCCAGTTCCGCAACTTGTTGGGTATACTCAGGACTGAGTGGTATTGCGCCAACGGTTCCCTGGGTATT
>DAOWKG010000017.1 GCA_030639985.1 Desulfuromonadaceae bacterium | reverse complement strand
TGTATCGCCGGGTTATTAATCGTAATAATCGTCTTAAGCGTCTGATGGAATTGCGTGCTCCTGAAGTTATTATCCGCAACGAAAAGCGGATGTTGCAGGAGTCTGTCGATGCACTGTTTGATAATGGTCGGCGTGGTCGGGCAATTACCGGTCCCAGCAAGCGTCCCCTGAAGTCATTATCTGATATGCTCAAGGGTAAGGGCGGTCGTTTCCGTCAGAACTTGCTCGGTAAGCGGGTCGATTACTCTGGCCGTTCAGTTATCGTTGTTGGTCCCGAGTTGAAACTGCACCAATGTGGCCTACCGAAAAAAATGGCATTGGAACTGTTCAAGCCGTTTATATATCAGAAGCTTGATGAGCGTGGTTTGTCCACCACCGTCAAGAGTGCCAAGAAATTGGTTGAAAAAGAGCGCCCGGAAGTATGGGATGTCCTAGAAGAGGTAATCAAGGAACACCCGGTTATGCTTAACCGCGCTCCAACCCTGCACCGCTTAGGTATTCAGGCGTTTGAGCCGGTATTGATCGAAGGTAAAGCTATTCAGCTTCATCCGTTGGTTTGTACTGCGTTTAATGCCGACTTTGACGGTGATCAGATGGCGGTTCATTTACCCCTTTCAATCGAAAGTCAGATTGAAGCACGGGTGCTGATGATGTCGACCAATAATATTCTTTCCCCCGCAAGTGGAAAGCCGATTATTGTCCCATCTCAGGATATGGTTCTTGGCCTTTACTATATGACTAAAGAGCGTCCCTTCGTTGCTGGCAGCGGCAATGTCTTTGCCGATCGGGATGAAGTACGGATGGCCTTTGATGCTGGTGAAGTCGATTTGCAGGCCGGAATCAAGGTGAGAATGTCCCCTGTTACTGGTGCACCGCTTGAGCGGATCACGACAACGGTCGGGCGGATTCTGTTACGTGAAGTTGTTCCTGACAGTATTGATTTTAAGCATGTCAATAAGGTGATGGGTAAGAAGCAGGTAGCCGACCTGATCGATATCAGTTTCCGTTATGCTGGCAATAAAGAGACCGTAATTCTTGCCGACAAACTCAAGGAAACCGGCTTCCGCTACTCGAGTATTGCTGGAGTCTCTATCTGTCTTGATGACATGGAGATCCCTGAAACTAAAAATGCTCGGATCAAAGAATCATCTGAAGAGGTCAAAGATATTCAGCAGCAATACACCGAGGGTTTGATAACCGACGGTGAGCGATACAATAAAGTTATCGATATCTGGGCTAAGTGTACCGAAGATATTGCCGGTATTATGCTCGGTAATATTGCGGTTGAGAAAATCAAATCTGACTCTGGTGAAGAGGTTGAGGTTTCATCTTTTAACGCAATTCACATGATGGCCGATTCTGGCGCTCGTGGTAGTGCTCAGCAGATTCGTCAGTTGGCCGGTATGCGTGGTCTGATGGCGAAACCAGATGGCTCAATCATCGAAACACCGATTACTGCTAACTTCCGTGAGGGGTTAACAGTTTTACAGTACTTTATCTCTACCCACGGTGCCCGTAAAGGTTTGGCTGATACCGCCCTTAAAACTGCAAACTCGGGTTATTTGACCAGACGTTTGGTTGATGTTGCACAAGATGCGATAATTATTGAGCAGGATTGCGATACCCTTGATGGTATTGAAGTTTCTTCTCTGACTGAGGGTGGTGAGGTTATTGAACGGGTTGGTGATCGTATCCTTGGCCGGACGGCTCTGGAAGATATCATCGATCCGGTTACCGATGAATTGCTGGTTGAAGCAAACCAGATGATAGATGAAGCGTTGGTAACGGTAATTGAGGAAGCTGGAATTGAGCGGGTCAAGATTCGCTCGGTGCTTACCTGTAAAAGTAAGCGTGGTATCTGTGCCCTTTGTTATGGTCGTGACTTGGCGCGTGGTCATTTGGTTAATCTCGGCGAAGCGGTTGGTGTTATTGCTGCGCAGTCGATTGGTGAGCCAGGTACCCAGCTAACTATGCGGACATTTCATATTGGTGGTACGGCATCCCGGCGGGCGGAGCAAACGTCTCTCGAAGCACGATTTGATGGTGCCCTCAAGTATATTAATCTGACAACTGTAGATAATGCTGATGGTTTTCCGGTGGTTATGAATCGCAAGGGTGAAATCGCAGTTGTGGATGATACCGGCCGTGAGCGGGAACGTTATGCGGTGGTTTATGGTGCTTGTCTGACCCATCACGAAGGCGGCCAGATCAAAACTGGCGAAATGCTGGCAGAGTGGGACCCCTACACTGTTCCAATTATTACCGAGGTTGGTGGTTTCGTCCACTATGGTGACATCGCTGAAGGTGTGACGATGGAAGAACAGGTTGACGAAGTCACCGGTCTTTCACGGAAGGTAGTTGTTGAGGCTAAATCAGCCGATAAACGACCACGTATCACCTTAAAAGGTGAAGACGGTAAAACTGTCAAGCTGCCAAACGGTGCACAAGCACGTTATATGTTACCAGTCGGTGCCAATATTTCGGTTGAGGAGGGTACCGAGCTTCACGCTGGCGCTATTCTGGCTAAGATTCCGCGTGAAACTACCAAGACCAAAGATATTACCGGTGGTCTGCCCCGGGTTGCCGAATTGTTTGAAGCACGTAAGCCGAAGGAGCTTGCCGTTATCTCTGAGATTGATGGTGTGGTCTCGTATGGTAAGGACTCCAAGGGCAAGCGGAAAATTATTGTTACTCCAGAACTTGGTGATCCCGGCGAATATCTGATTCCTAAGGGGAAGCATATTTCAGTACATGAGGGTGACTTTATCCATGCCGGCGAAGAGCTGGTAGATGGCTCCAGTAATCCTCACGATATCCTGCGGGTACTTGGTAGTAAGGAACTTTCCAAGTATCTGGTCGATGAGGTGCAGGAGGTTTATCGTCTGCAAGGGGTTAAAATCAACGATAAGCACATTGAAACGATCGTCCGGCAAATGTTGCGTAAGGTTCAAATTAAGGACGTTGGTGATACTGGTTTCCTTGTTGATGATCAGATTGATCGCTGGGTGTTTGAAGCGGAAAATGAGCGCGTAGGCGCTGATGGTGGTCAGGCTGCTATTGGTGAGCCGATCATGCTGGGGATCACCAAGGCATCATTGTCGACTGAATCGTTTATTTCAGCGGCCTCTTTCCAGGAGACTACCAAGGTGTTGACTCAAGCTGCAATTCAGGGCAAGACAGACGCACTCAGGGGGCTTAAAGAGAACGTTATTATGGGTCGTTTGATTCCGGCTGGTACCGGGGTTGGTAAATATCGCTCAGCCGAATTGATGATTCCGGAGCCCGAGGCTAAAGTTGAGACGCCAATTGAGATTGATGAGTCTGAAACTGAGACCGAAGTAATAACAGAAACCGAATAAAATATTTAGCCCGGCAGTGCTGGGGTTTGCTTGATCAGGAAAACCTAATTTCCTGAGTACAAAAAAAGGGCTTGACAAAGGTCGTGCCGATTGATAATCTCTGCGGGTTTTTCCCCATAGAAAGATCAGCTTTGGGTGGCTGAAATAATGATACTTATTTGGAGAATATAGATGCCAACAATCAACCAATTGGTTCGCAACGGACGCAAAAAAAAGGTCACTAAATCGACTGCTCCCGCGCTGAAATCTTGTCCACAACGGCGTGGAGTTTGTACCCGTGTGTACACCACAACTCCTAAGAAACCTAACTCTGCGTTGCGTAAAGTAGCTCGGGTTCGTTTGACTAATGGCATCGTTGTGACATCGTATATCCCCGGTGTCGGCCATAACCTGCAGGAACACTCCGTGGTTCTGATTCGTGGTGGTCGGGTAAAGGATTTACCTGGTGTTCGTTATCATATTGTGCGTGGGACACTTGACCTTGCTGGGGTTAAGGATCGTAGGCAAGCTCGTTCAAAGTATGGCGCTAAGCGCCCGAAGTGATTTTAGTCTGAGGAAGAGGACGTTATGCCCAGAAGAAGAGAAGTCCCAAAGAGGATAATTTTGCCCGATCCCAAATTTGGTGATCTGTTAGTAGCAAAATTTGTAAATAATGTAATGGTCGATGGTAAAAAGAGTACCGCCGAGCAGATCGTATATGGTGCCTTTGATTTAGTCGCCGAAAGATCAGGGAGTGATCCTGTGGAGGTCTTTAAGGCTGCCATGGAGAATGTACGCCCGGTTCTCGAAGTTAAGTCGCGCCGTGTCGGTGGTTCTACTTATCAGGTGCCGATTGAAGTTAGTCCTTCCCGTCGTACTGCTTTGGCAATGCGTTGGATTGCAATATACGCAAAGGGTCGTAGTGAAAAAACTATGCGCGAGCGTCTTGCGGGTGAGTTTTTGGATGCTTCGAATAACCGTGGTGCTGCAGTCAAGAAACGTGAAGACACGCATCGTATGGCAGAGGCCAATAAGGCATTTGCTCATTATCGCTGGTAGATCAGTCGTTTAGTTTAGGAGTAAGCAGTGGCTCGTAAGGTTGCATTAAATAAAACGCGTAATATCGGTATCATGGCACACATTGACGCCGGAAAAACGACAACTACTGAGCGGATTCTTTATTATACTGGAGTCTCGCATAAGATCGGTGAAGTTCATGATGGCGCTGCGACCATGGACTGGATGGAGCAGGAGCGGGGTATTACCATTACTTCGGCTGCAACAACTTGTTTCTGGAAAGATCACCGTGTCAATATTATTGATACTCCCGGTCACGTTGACTTTACTATTGAAGTAGAACGTTCACTTAAGGTTCTTGATGGTTCTGTTGCAGTGTTCTGTTCTGTTGGCGGAGTTGAGCCACAGTCTGAAACTGTTTGGCGCCAGGCTGACAAGTATGGGGTGCCTAGGATTGCGTTTATTAACAAGATGGATCGCACCGGTGCCGACTTTACTCGCGGCGTTGATATGATTCGTGACCGTCTTGGTGCCAACCCACTGCCGCTGCAGTTGCCGATCGGTGCGGAAGAAAATTTCCGTGGTCTGGTTGATTTGGTCGCAATGGAAGCCATCGTCTGGGACGATGAGTCAATGGGTGCCAAATACGAAGTAATTGATATCCCTGCCGATATGGTTGATGACGTTGAAGCGGCTCGGGAAGCACTGCTTGAAGAAATCTCGTCTTATGACGATGACCTGATGGAAAAGTATCTTGGTGGTGAAGAGCTTACCCTTGCTGAAATTAAGGAAGCTATTCGTCAGGGCACTCGAAAAATAAATTTTTGCCCGGTTTTGTGTGGTAGCGCATTTAAGAATAAGGGGGTACAAACCCTTCTCGATGCAGTTATCGACTATATGCCTTCACCGCTAGATGTTGATGCTATTACCGGTGTAGATCCAGATTCCGGTGAAGAACTGGTGCGTCCAGCAGATGACGACGCTCCGTTTGCAGCTTTGGCATTTAAGATTATGACCGACCCATTCGTTGGGCAGTTGACTTTCTTCCGAGTTTATTCTGGTGTCGCTGAGTCAGGTACGACTGTGCTTAACTCGACTAAGGGCAAGAAAGAACGTTTTGGTCGCCTCTTGAAGATGCACGCTAATAAACGTGAAGAGATCAAACAGGTGTATTCTGGTGATATTGCTGCTGCGGTTGGCATGAAATACACCACCACCGGTGACACTCTTTGTAATATACAAAAACCTTCATTGCTTGAATCGATGGAGTTTCCTGAGCCGGTCATTCACCTTTCGGTAGAGCCTAAAACTAAGGCTGACCAAGAGAAGATGGGCGTTGCACTGGGCAAGCTTCTGGCGGAGGATCCTTCTCTACGGGTTCGGAGTGACGAAGAGACCGGTCAAACGATTCTTTCGGGTATGGGCGAGTTGCATCTCGATGTTATTGTCGACCGGATGAAGCGTGAATTTAAGGTTGAATGTAACGTCGGTGCGCCGCAGGTTGCCTATCGAGAGTCGATAACCAAGGCGGTTGAAGTTCAAGGTAAGTTTGTACGCCAGTCTGGTGGCCGGGGTCAGTATGGTGACTGTTGGTTGCGCCTTGAGCCAGGCGAGCCTGGTGATGGTTTCGAATTTATCGATGCAATCAAGGGCGGAGTTATTCCTCGCGAATATATCCCTGCAGTTGGTAAAGGCGCTGAAGAGGCATCTCAGAATGGTGTCTTGGCTGGATTCCCGATAGTTGATGTTAAAGTAACTTGTTTTGACGGCTCTTATCATGATGTCGACTCTAACGAAATGGCTTTCAAAATCGCTGGTTCTATGGGTTTCAAAGAGGGTGCCAGAAAAGCTGCCCCCGCTTTACTTGAACCGATCATGGCGGTTGAAGTCGTTGTCCCAGAGGAATACATGGGCGACGTTATTGGTGACTTGAATAGCCGTCGTGGACGCGTTATGGGGATGGATTCCCGTGGTGGTGCCCAGGTGATTGAAGCACATGTGCCACTGTCCAGTATGTTTGGTTATGCCACTGATGTGCGTAGTGCAACTCAGGGGCGTGCTACTTACACAATGGTTTTTGATCATTACGATCAAGCGCCAAAAGCAATTAGTGAAGAAATTATCGCCAAGGTCAATGGTTAGGCCGAGGAGAGGAGTAAGATATGTCCAAGGAAAAGTACGAAAGGACTAAGCCACATGTCAACATTGGTACAATTGGCCACGTTGACCACGGCAAGACCACACTGACCGCTGCAATTACCCGTGTTTTGGCAGAGCAGGCCGGTAGTGGAGAAGTAAAGGCATTCGATCAGATCGACAATGCACCAGAGGAGCGCGAGCGTGGAATTACCATCGCAACCGCCCACGTTGAGTATGAGACCGAAAACCGTCACTATGCCCACGTTGATTGCCCTGGTCACGCCGACTATGTCAAAAATATGATTACCGGAGCCGCTCAGATGGACGGAGCAATTCTGGTTGTCTCGGCAGCTGATGGTCCAATGCCACAGACCCGTGAGCACATCCTCCTTGCCCGCCAAGTTGGTGTCCCATCCATGGTCGTGTTCTTGAACAAAGCCGACATGGTAGACGACGAAGAACTGTTGGAGCTCGTCGACATGGAAATCAGAGAACTGCTTTCCAGTTACGATTTCCCCGGTGACGATACCCCTATCATTGCTGGTTCCGCCCTTGCCGCCCTCGAAGGCCGTGATGACGAAATCGGAAAAGATAAAGTATTAGAGCTCATGGCAGCGGTAGATAGTTACATTCCCGAGCCCGAGCGGGCAATTGATCGCCCCTTCCTGATGCCAGTAGAAGATGTCTTTTCAATCTCCGGTCGTGGTACTGTAGCAACCGGTCGGGTCGAGCGTGGCATCATCAAGGTCCAAGAAGAGATCGAAATTGTCGGGATGAAAGAGACCCGTAAGACCGTTGTTACCGGCGTTGAGATGTTCCGCAAGTTGCTCGATCAAGGTCAGGCTGGAGACAACTGTGGTATCCTTCTTCGTGGACTCAAACGAGAAGATATTGAGCGTGGCCAAGTCCTCGCCAAGCCCGGCAGTATCACTCCACATACCAAGTTTAAGGCCGAAGCCTACATCCTTACCAAAGAAGAAGGTGGTCGTCATACCCCGTTCTTCAAGGGCTATCGTCCCCAGTTTTACTTCCGTACCACCGACGTGACCGGTATAGTAGAGTTGCCCGAAGGCGTTGAGATGGTAATGCCAGGAGACAACATTGCCATGACGGCAGAGTTGATCACTCCGATCGCAATGGATAAAGAGCTCCGCTTTGCAATCCGCGAAGGTGGCCGTACCGTTGGCGCCGGCGTTGTTAGCGAAGTTATCGAGTAATACGAGGTAATATAGATGTCTACTCAAAAAATTAGAATTCGCCTGAAGGCTTATGACCATAGCTTGCTTGATCTAGCAGTTGCAGAGATTGTCGATACGACTAAACGTACCGGATCTCGTTTGGTCGGACCAATACCACTGCCAACAATAATTAATAAATATTGTGTATTGCGTGGTCCACATGTTGACAAAAAGAGTCGTGAGCAGTTCGAGATTCGGACGCATAAGCGCCTACTCGATATTATGGAGCCGACCCAGCAGACAGTTGATGCTTTGATGAAGCTTGATTTGTCAGCCGGTGTTGACGTAGAGATAAAGCTCTAAGCAAAAGACATATAGCAATTTAAGGGCACAACGATGACCAACGGATTATTAGGAAAAAAAATCGGCATGAGTCAGATATTTGCTGCTGATGGACAAAGAATTCCAGTGACAGTACTGGAAGTCGGTCCTTGCACAGTATTGCAAAGAAAGACTGTCGAGACTGATGGCTACGAGGCGGTGCAACTTGGCTTTAATGCTAAGGAATCACGGCGAGTCAATAAACCAGAAATGGGACATTTTAAAAAAGCTGGCAAGGGTGCATTTATTTCTGTACGCGAATTCAAGCTTTTGGGTGAGTGTGCGGTCGGCGATCAGTTGGCTTGTGACTTGTTCAGCCCCGGTGATCGAATTGATATAACTGGAATCAGTAAAGGTAAAGGCTTTCAGGGTGTAATCAAGCGATGGGGATTTGCCGGTGGGCGTGCCAGTCATGGTTCAATGTTCAAGCGCCAGACCGGTTCAATCGGCCAGTCAGCTTGGCCTGCAAAGGTTATTAAGGGCAAGAAAATGCCCGGTCAGATGGGTAATGCTCGCGTAACTACCCATAACTTAATTGTTGTTGAAGTTCGTCCCGAACTGAATCTTATCTTTGTGCGTGGAGCCGTTCCCGGTCCTAAGAATGGTTTGATTGAAATTCGCAAAGGGATTAAGTCTTAGAATCTACGGATTCAGGAGTAGAAAATGGCAAATGTAGTAGTTTATGATCAGGATAATAAGGCTGTAGGTGAGCGTGAGCTTGCTGACAGTGTTTTTAATACTGAAGTTAAAGAATATCTTTTGCACGATATGGTGCGCTATCAGCTAGCAGCTCGGCGCCAGGGTTCTGCGGCAACAAAAAATCGTAGCGCAGTTGCTGGTGGAGGTAAAAAACCATATCGGCAAAAAGGTACCGGTAATGCCCGTCAAGGTACTATCCGTGCACCTCATTTTGTCGGTGGCGGCGTGGCCTTTGGCCCATCTCCGCGCTCGTATGCGTTTAAACTGAATCGTAAGGTCAAAAAAGCTGCGCTGTGTAGTGCTTTGTCGGTACGTTTTCAGGCCGAAAAATTGACAGTACTCAATGAGCTGGTTATGGAAAAAATCAGCACTAAATCTTTTGAGCAACTGGTCAACCGGTTCAATTCTGATGGTACCTTGATCGTGATTGATCAGGCGGACTCCAAGGTTGAACTTTCAGCACGCAACCTGCATAATGTTAAAGTGGTTCGGGCTGAAGGGGTAAATGTCTACGATATTCTAAAATATCCAAATTTAGTCTTGACAGATGCTGCTGCAAGTGAGATTCAAGGAGCCTTGGAAAAATGAAACCTCTTTACGAAATTATCCGCAAGCCGTTGATCTCAGAAAAGGCTAACCTTCTCAAGGAGAACTCACAGGTAATCACCTTTGAGGTTGATCGGGGCGCTAATAAGATTGAGATTAAGCAGGCTGTTGAAAAAGCTTTTGATGTTAAAGTCAAAGCGGTCAATACAATTCAGTTCCGTGGGAAGATGAAGCGGGTTGGCGCTAACCTTGGTCAGCGTAATAACTGGAAAAAGGCATATGTGACTCTCGAAGAGGGCCAGAATATAGATTTTTATGGCGTGTAAGGCAGAGCGCTTTGCAGGTACGGAGTAGTTATTATGGGCATCAAGAAGTTTAAACCTACATCTGACGGTCGGCGGCACATGACCTCTTCAACTTTTGAAGAGATCACTAAGAGTACGCCGGAAAAATCACTGTTAGCGCCATTGACGCGCTCTGGCGGCCGGAATAATTCAGGCCGGATAACCAAGCGACATACTGGTGGCGGACATAAGCGTCAGTATCGGATTGTTGATTTTCGGCGGGATAAATTGGAAGTGCCAGCACGGGTTGCTGCAATCGAGTATGATCCCAATCGTAGTGCACGGATTGCCTTACTGTTTTATGCTGATGGCGAAAAGCGTTATATCCTCGCACCTAACGGTTTGGAAGTCGGAGCTAATGTAGTTGCAAGTGAAACTGCTGATATCCAGCCTGGCAACACTATGACTATCCGTTCCATTCCTTTGGGGACTTGGGTTCACAACGTTGAGCTTAAGGTTGGGAAAGGTGGTCAGTTGGCTCGTAGTGCTGGAGCCTATGCGATGATTGCTGCCAAGGAAGGGCGTTATGCTCAGTTACGTCTCCCTTCAGGTGAAGTTCGTCTGGTGTTGCAGGAATGTCGTGCCACAGTAGGTCAAGTTGGTAATCTCGATTTTGAGAAGATTAAAATTGGTAAGGCTGGTCGTAATCGTTGGTTAGGCAAGCGTCCTCAGTCCCGTGGTGTTGCAATGAACCCGGTCGATCACCCGCATGGTGGTGGTGAGGGTAAAAGTTCTGGTGGCCGTCATCCGGTAACTCCATGGGGTGTGCCGACCAAGGGCTATAAGACAAGAAGTAATCGGCGTACCGATAAGTTTATTGTCCGTCGCAGAAATAAAAAGTAATTTCAGTATTTAGGAGACGCTCGTGTCAAGATCAATTAAAAAAGGACCTTATGTCCAAGAAAGCCTGTTGCGGAATGTGGATCTAGAGGGTGAAGCAAATCGTAATAAGGTGATTAAAACATGGTCACGGCGTTCGACCATAATCCCTGAATTTGTCGGTATGACCTTTGCTGTTCATAATGGCAAAAAATTTATACCTGTCTTTGTCAGCGAAAATATGGTTGGACATAAGCTGGGTGAATTTGCGCCGACCCGTACTTACCACGGGCACGGAAATGATAGAAAAAGTAAAGTCAGATAGAATTAGTGCATTTTCTGGCAGGAGTTCCAAGTAATGGAAGCACAAGCTAAATTAAGTAATGTACGTCTGTCGCCCCGCAAGGCGCGACTCGTAGTTGATATGGTGCGCGGTAAGGGAATCCAGGATGCGATGAATATCCTTCAGGTATCCCCGCAGAAGACCGCTCCCATTTTGTCTAAACTGTTGAAATCTGCTGTAGCAAACGCTGAGCAAAAAGGTGTTTCTGATGTAGACCAACTGTTTGTAAAAACAGTTATGGTCGATCAGGGTCCTGTGCTCAAACGTTTTCGTCCCCGTGCTCAGGGTCGTGCCAGCCGAATTCGTAAGCCTACCAGCCACATCACTGTGGTTCTGGATGTGAAGTAAGTCGAGGAGGTGTCCCTTTGGGCCAGAAAGTTCATCCGATAGGATTTCGTCTGGGAATCAACCGCACATGGGAATCGCGCTGGTATACCGATTCTGATTATGCAGAAAAATTGCATGCAGACTTGAAACTGCGTAATTTTCTGAAGAAGCGGTTGTATCACGCAGGCATTTCAAAAATTGAACTTGAGCGTGCTGCGAATAAAGTTAAAATTAATATTTTCGCTGCTCGTCCAGGTATTATTATTGGTAAAAAAGGATCCGAGGTAGAGGTTTTGAAAAAAGACCTTGCCAAGATCACCGATGATGAGTGCTTTATAAATATTCAGGAAGTTCGTAAGCCTGAAGTTGATGCTCAGTTGGTTGCCGAAAATGTGGTTTTGCAGCTGGAACGAAGGGTTGCATTTCGACGCGCAATGAAACGTAGTGTCAGTATGGCTCTTAAGTTTGGCGCAAAGGGAATCAAGATCAACTGTGCCGGACGCCTTGGTGGTGCCGAGATGAGTCGTACCGAATGGTATCGTGAGGGTCGAGTGCCCCTACATACCTTACGTGCCGATATCGATTACGGTTTTGCTGAAGCAATGACCACCTACGGAATTATTGGTGTAAAAGTCCTCATCTTTAAGGGTGAGGTGCTTGGTAAAGAAAAAATCCAGCCAGCTGGCTGATCAGGAGTAGCTTGTCATGTTAATGCCGAAAAAGGTTAAGCGTAGAAAACAATTTACTGGGCGGATGAAAGGCCAAGCTTCCCGTGGAACCGATGTCAGTTTTGGAGATTACGGTCTGCAGGCATTGGAGTGCGGTTGGTTGTCGGCTCGTCAGATTGAAGCTGCACGTCGGGCTATGACCAGATATATCAAGCGGGGCGGTAAGATCTGGATTAGAACTTTCCCCCATAAGCCTTTGACCAGTAAGCCTGCCGAAACACGGATGGGTAAGGGTAAAGGCTCGCCGGAAAAATGGGTAGCGGTGGTAAAACCAGGTCATATCATTTATGAAATGCAAGGGGTTACCGAGGAAGTGGCGCGCGAGGCTTTCCGCCTTGGAGCTCATAAGCTACCAATGCGTACCAAATTTATTAAAAGAGAGGTTGGCGATGAAAGTTAGTGAAATCAATGATCTCAGTGTCGAAGAATTACAAACTAAAACCCAAGAATTACAGCAAGAGCTATTCAATTTGAGGTTTCAGTTACATACCGGGCACCTCGAAAATACAGCGAGGGTTTCGCAAGTGCGTAGAGATGTTGCGCGGGTGAAAACTGTTCTTTCCGGTAAGTTGAACGCTTAGTGGATGTGAGGAAAAATGAGTCAAGAACGAGGTAATAGAAGAACCCGCGTCGGTTTTGTTGTTAGCAACAAAATGGATAAGACAGTAGTTGTCAGGGTAGATAATCTTGTCAAGCACAGTGTTTACAAGAAATTCATCAAGCGTAAAGTAACTTGTAAGGCTCATGATGAGGCTAACAGCTGCGAAATTGGTGATAAAGTTCTCATTGTTGAAACAAGACCGTTGTCGAAAGACAAGCGCTGGCGTGTCCGGCAGGTTCTGGAAAAAGCCGTTACCGCGTAGGAGTTAAGTCATGATCCAGATGCAAACCATGCTTAGTGTTGCTGATAATTCAGGTGCCAAAAAACTTTGTTGTATCAAGGTTCCTGGAGGATCAAAACGTAAGTACGCCAGTATCGGCGATATTATTATTTGTAGTGTTAAAGAGGCATTGCCTAACTCTAAAGTTAAGAAGGGCGATGTTGTTCGGGCTGTTGTTGTTCGTACCGCAAAAGAGATTGCACGTACTGACGGTTCCTTTATCCGTTTTGACGGCAACTCTGCTGTTGTTGTTGGTACTGGTAATGAGCCACTTGGCACTAGAATCTTTGGGCCTGTAGCTCGAGAGCTGAGAGCTAAGCACTTTATGAAGATCGTTTCATTGGCGCCAGAAGTTCTATAATTTTTATTTAGAGAGTCAAAGCGATGTCAATTGTTAAATTACATGTCAAAAAAGACGACATGGTAAAGATTATTGCCGGCAAAGAACAAGGTAAAACTGGTAAAGTTTTACGTGTGTTTTCTGGTAAGGGACGTGTTGTGGTTGAAAGCCTCAACGTTATCAAGCGTCACACTAGGCCCAATCAGCTTAACCCCGAAGGTGGGATTGTTGAGAAAGAAGCCCCGTTGAGCATTTCCAATGTTATGCTGATATGTGGTTCTTGCAATCAACCAACCCGTACCGGAGTTCGGTTGCTCGATGATGGAAGTAAGACTCGTTACTGCAAAAAATGTAACGAGAGTGTTGATAAATAAGACGGAGAGTTCAATGGCCAGGTTGAAACAGGCATATCTTCAGGAGCAGGTACCTGCCCTGATGAAGGAATTTCAGTACAAAACAGTAATGGAAGTTCCTCGAATTGAAAAAGTTGTTCTGAATATGGGTCTAGGTGAAGCAATTCAGAATCCCAAACTTATGGAATCTGCAGTTGATGAACTGGCACGGATCAGTGGTCAGAAAGCTGTAATTACCAAGTCTAAAAAAGCTATCGCTGGTTTTAAGTTGCGTGAAGAGATGCCAATTGGTGCTTGCGTAACATTACGTCAGGATCGGGCTTGGGAATTTCTTGATCGTTTGATCAATGTAGCGCTACCACGGGTACGTGACTTTAAAGGTATTTCTGCCAAGGCGTTTGATGGCCACGGCAACTATACTTTAGGGGTTCGCGAGCAGCTGATATTTCCTGAGATTGACTTGGATGTAATTGCTCAAGTATCTGGTCTGAATGTCACTATTGTAACAACGGCTAGTACTGACGAGGAAGGTCGCGCACTATTGACTGGACTCGGCATGCCGTTTAGAAAATAAAGCTTAAGAAGCGGAGGATATTGTGGCGAAGAAATCGATGATTGCCAAAGCAAAACGGCCCAAAAAGTTTGCGGTTCGCGAGTACAATCGCTGCCCTTTGTGTGGTCGTCCGCGCGCTTATTATCGTAAATTTGATATGTGCAGAATATGTCTGCGGAAACTGGCATCCGAAGGTAAACTTCCGGGCGTTGTCAAGTCCAGCTGGTAACAGCAAGAAGGAGTACCACCCATGTCTATGACAGATCCGATGGCGGATATGCTGACCAGAATTAGAAATGCTGGTATGGCAGGTCACGCAAAACTTGATATGCCATCAAGCAATGTCAAAGTAGCAGTAGCTACAACATTGAAGCAGCTTGGATACATTAAAAACTTTAAAGCTATCAGTGATAACAAGCAGGGTATGCTGAGGATTCATCTTAAATATGATGATAACCAGACGCCTGTTATCCATGAAATTAAGCGTATTTCATCACCCGGGTGTCGAGTATATGTCGGTAAAGATGAGATCCCGTGGGTAAAGAACGGCCTTGGTGCTTCGATTCTGTCGACATCTAAAGGGGTTCTTGATGATGTATCTGCTCGCCAGGCACAAGTTGGTGGCGAAGTTATCTGTACCGTCTGGTAATAGCAGAACAAGGAGCTTCAATAATGTCACGTATCGGTAAATTACCAGTCACTATCCCATCAGGCGTCAAGATTTCTCTTGATGGGAATACTATGACTGTTGTTGGCCCTAAGGGCACACTTACACAAACAATGCATGAGCGTATGACCATCGCTGTTGAAACTGAGCAGGTTAAGGTTGCTAGCCCTGCCGAAAATAAACAAGATGGTGCTTTGCATGGTCTGACCCGAGCACTGATAAATAATATGGTTGTTGGTGTAACTGCGGGATTTCAGAAAGATTTGGAAATTAATGGCGTCGGTTATCGGGCAGAAATTAAAGGTAAGGTTTTGACCTTGTCACTTGGTTATTCTCATCCGGTTACTTATGAGCTTCCTGATGGCATCAGTGTCGAGATTGAGAAGCAGACCAAACTTTCTGTTAAGGGAATTGATAAACAGCTGGTTGGTTCTGCTGCTGCAAAAATACGCTCATTCCGTAAGCCTGAACCGTACAAAGGTAAAGGAATTAAGTATGCGGATGAACGTATCCTGCGCAAAGCCGGTAAAGCCGGTAAGTAAAATAGAATTTCAGTAAGGAGCTGAACCGTGGATGTTTCCCAAAAGAGACGTGTTGCTAGACTTAAACGTCAGACACGAGTAAGAAAAAAAATACGTGGGACCAGTGAGTGCCCCAGACTCTCTGTATTCCGTAGCGCTAAGCATGTTTATGCACAGATTATTGATGATGTAACCGGTAAGACATTGGTTGCGGCTTCAACTCTTGCTAACGATGTTGACGCGGCCAATGGCGGTAATGTAGAGGGAGCTAAGGCAGTTGGTAGTGCCGTTGCCAAAAAAGCTCTCACTCTGGATATTGACAAAGTTGTTTTTGACCGTAACGGGTTCCTGTATCAAGGGCGTATTCAAGCGCTTGCCGATGCTGCCAGGGAAGCCGGATTGAAACTGTAGAGGAGAAGGTTTGTGCTACACATTGATCCCAATGAATTCGAATTGACCGACAGGGTCATTCATATTAACCGTAACTCGAAAGTTGTCAAGGGCGGCCGTCGGTTTAGCTTCTCTGCACTTGTTGTTGTAGGTGACGGCAACGGCCATGTTGGTTACGGTCTTGGTAAAGCAAAAGAAGTTCCTGAGGCGATCCGTAAAGGGGTTGAACAAGCGAAAAAAAGCTTGATCAGCGTGCCGATTCAGGAAGGTAAAACTATACCGTACGATGTCATTGGCAAGTACGGTGCCGGTAGGGTTTTGCTTAAGCCCGCATCTGCTGGTACTGGAGTTATTGCTGGTGGTGCCGTGCGGCCAATTCTTGAAGCTGTAGGGATTGGTAATATCTTGACTAAGTGCCTTGGCTCAAATAACCCTCATAACGTCGTTAAGGCGACTATGAGCGCTTTGAAGATGCTCAAGGGCCCTGATGAGATTTATGCCCGTCGCGGTATTACTAAAGATTAATAGTTCCTGCAAGTAGGAGAATGAAACCATGGCGGCGGAAGTTAAAGTCACCCTGAAAAAGAGTCCGATTGGTCGTAAGGCCTATTTTGCCAAAGTGCTCAAGGGCCTAGGATTAAATCGTATGCACCAGACTGTTACTTTACTGGATACCCCGGAAATTCGTGGGATGATCAGAAAAGTTGAACATATGGTTGTAGTTGAAGACTGATATTGTCTAGAGGATATCAAGATGGATTTAAGTAATCTTAAACCGGCTGCCGGTTCGACAAAAAATAGAAAACGCATTGGTCGTGGACCCGGTTCTGGTACTGGAAAGACTTCTGGTAGAGGCCATAAAGGTCAAAACGCTCGTAGTGGTGGTGGTGTAAAGCCCGGCTTTGAGGGTGGTCAAATGCCGCTGCAACGGAGAATTCCTAAGCGTGGCTTTGTTTCCAGAAACAAAAAAGTCTACAATCTTATTAATTTGCGCGATCTAGATTCATTTGATGCCGGTATGGTGGTCGATTTGGCACAGTATGGCAGTGCTGGATTGGTCAGTGGTGTTAAAGATGGGATTAAGATCCTTGCTGATGGTGATCTCACCAAAGCATTGACTGTACACGCCCATAAGTTTAGTAAAGCTGCGGTGGCAAAGATAGAAGCTGCTGGCGGTAAGGTCGAGGTCATTTAAGTATATGTCGACGCTGCAGAATATCTTAGCTATTCCTGAGCTGCGACGGAGGATTCTTTTTACCCTGGCAATGCTGGCGGTCTACCGAGTTGGGTGTCATGTTCCTACTCCTGGTATTGATGCGCACGTTTTAGCTAAGTTTTTTGAGGGTACAGAGGGTACTTTGCTCGGTTTAGTCAGTGCTTTCACTGGCGGTGCATTGCAGCAAATGGCTGTTTTTGCCCTTGGTATTATGCCTTATATCAGTGCCTCAATTATCCTGCAGCTTTTAACAGTTGTGTTTGAGCCAATTGAGAAACTCTCTAAGGATGGTGAACAAGGCCGTAAAAAAATTACCGAATATACCCGTTACGGAACAATTGTTTTGGCAGTAATTCAGGGTACCGGTATTGCTATTGGCTTGCAGTCAATGGTTGGTCCTGCTGGCGAACCTGTCGTGCCCGACCCTGGTACTGGTTTTATCCTGATGACGGTTATTACTTTGACCGCAGGTACAGCTTTTATCATGTGGCTTGGTGAACAGATCACGGAACGGGGAATTGGTAACGGTATTTCCCTGATAATATTTGCCGGGATTATTGCTGGAATGCCTTCGGCAATTGTGAATTCAATAAGATTAGTACAAACTGGTGCGATGTCACCGACCATTATTGTTTTCATCCTTGGTTTGATGTTGGTAACGGTGGCGGCAATTGTATATATGGAGCGGGCACAAAGGCGTGTGCCGATTCATTATGCCAAGCGTGTCGTTGGTATGCGAAATATGGGTGGTCAAGCCAGTCACCTACCGTTGAAGATCAATATGAGTGGCGTAATTCCACCAATTTTTGCCAGCTCGATTATGATGTTTCCGGCAACTATAGCAAACTTTATTGATGCCCCATGGGTACAGACCATGACCGTGTATCTGTCACCATCGCATTGGGTGTACAATGTTTTTTATATTGCTTTTATTGTCTTCTTTTGCTACTTCTACACGGCTATAACATTTAATCCTGTCAACGTCGCTGATAATATAAAGAATCAGGGCGGTTTTGTGCCCGGGATTCGTCCTGGAAAAGAGACGGCAGATTATCTGGATATTGTTTTAAGCCGACTGACGTTCGTCGGAGCAATCTATATATCGTTAGTTTGTGTGTTGCCAACACTGTTGATCAGTCAGTTGAATGTCCCATTTTTCTTCGGTGGTACTTCTCTGTTGATCGTGGTTGGTGTCGGTATGGATACTGCGTCGCAAATTGAAGCACACCTGATATCTAGGTCCTATGAAGGATTTATGAAAGGTGTGACCCTTAAAGGTCGGCACGGCTAGGATTGCTTGATGAAGATTATTTTGCTAGGACCACCAGGAGCCGGTAAGGGAACTCAAGCGGCGATGTTGGTTGAAAAATATAAGATCCCGCAAATTTCAACCGGCGATATGTTGCGTGCAGCTGTGCGTGATCAGTCCCCGATGGGAATTAAAGCCAAAGAGTGTATGGACGCTGGGGGGTTAGTTCCTGATGAGGTAGTTGTTGGGATAGTCAGGGAACGCCTACAGTTGCAAGACTGCCAGGATGGATTCATCCTTGACGGTTTTCCGCGTACCTTGCCGCAAGCTGATGCTTTAAAGCAGGTTCTGGTTGAACTGGGTAAGCAGTTAGATGCAGTTATATCATTGCAGGTCGATATTGAATCGTTGGTTGAGCGTTTAACCGGACGTCGTACTTGTGCTGACTGTGGCCGTGGTTTTCATCTGCGTTATGATCCGCCTGCCCAAGATGGTAGTTGTAGCTCCTGTGGGGGCAAGTTGGTGCAACGGGCTGATGATTGCGAAGATACTATTCGCAATCGGATGGAAGTTTACCACCAACAAACGGCTCCGCTTGAAGAATACTATCGGTCAGAGGGCGCTTTAAAGGCCGTTGACGGCATGGGCGAAATTGCAGCAGTACAACAAGCGATAATCTCAGCACTACAGGGTAAGTGACTTGATTGTTGTAAAGTCTCCTGCTGAAATTGAGAAAATGCGCTATTCGGGAAGTTTGGTAGCAGAAGTTCTGGAACTGCTACGGGAAACTATACGGCCGGGAATTACAACCTACGAACTTGATCAGATAGCAGAAAAACAATGTACAAAGTGGAAGGCACGACCGGCCTTCAAGGGTTACGGCGGCTTTCCATTTACTATTTGTGCTTCGCCTAACGATCGAGTTGTCCATGGTTTCGCTAATCACGAACCGTTACAAGACGGGGATATAATTAGCATTGATTTTGGCCTGATAGTGGATGGTTTTTATGGTGACTCTGCGGTGACAATACCCGTGGGTGTGATCGACCAGCAGACTCAACGGTTATTGCAGGTAACTAAAGAATCTCTTGAGTGTGGAATAGCAGCGGCGGTACCGGGTGGTCATTTGTCCGATATCTCAAATGCGGTTCAGGCTCGGGTAGAAAAAGATGGTTTCAGTGTTGTGCGTGAGTTTGTTGGCCATGGAATCG
>DAOWKG010000028.1 GCA_030639985.1 Desulfuromonadaceae bacterium | reverse complement strand
GATAGGGATCGCCGGTGAGGACGATCTTTGTCCCCTCTCCAGCACGGGTGATTATCGTTTGTATTTCGTGCGGAGTGAGATTTTGAGCCTCGTCAACAATCATATATTGTTTCGGAATTGAACGACCACGAATATAGGTAAGGGGTTCAATTTCCATCAAGCCCAGATCGAGTAACTCCCGATAACCACGTTTGCGGTTACCACCCTCATCGTAGGAGCTTAATAACAATTCGACGTTATCAAAAATCGGCTGCATCCACGGTGCCAACTTATCTTCTATGTCGCCGGGCAAAAAACCCAGATCACGCCCCATGGGATAAACCGGACGCGAAACCAGCAGTCGATTATAAGCACTTTCATCGGCAGTTTTCACCAACCCGGCAGCAATTGCCAATAAAGTTTTGCCGGTTCCAGCTTTACCCACTAACGAAACCAGTTGGACATCTTCATTCAATAACAGATCAACAGCAAATTGTTGTTCCCGATTGCGCGGATAAATTCCCCATATCCCCTCTTTTGGCACCTTAATTAATGCTACCACTTCGCTACTGCTAGCATCATAACGACCAAGGGCAGTATGGGAATTATTAGTTTCATCAATCAGGGTCAATCCCTGATTATTAAAAAATTCCCCATCTATTGACAACGAGCCATGCTCATAAAACTGATCAATTTGCTCCTTTGACAACTGCACTTCACCAGTACCGGTATATAAATCTTCAATTGGAACTTTATCACTTTGATAATCATCAGCTTGCAAACCGATGGTATCGGCTTTAATACGCAGATTTATATCTTTAGTAACAAAGAAAACGGTTCCCTGCGGTAAATTTTCCTGCAGATCCTGAGCGACCGCCAAAATCCGGTTGTCACCTTGATCGTTGCGTAATTCCGGTGGCAGTTTTTGTAAAAACTCCTGTTTATAGATGGCAACCTTCAGTAGACCACCGTTTTCGAGTGGCACCCCCTCAACCAGTTTAGCCTGGGAACGAAAGCCATCAATCAAGCGTGAAATTTGCCGAGCATTTCGTCCGGTCTCATTTTGATCTTTTTTGAAACGATCAATTTCTTCTATAACGGTAAGGGGCAATATCACATTGTTATCAGAAAACTTATAAATTGCCTGCGGATCATGGAGCAAAACATTAGTATCGAGGATGTAGTTTTTCATCAATTAAGTCCCCTTCTTCGATAGAGTTGTAGCGGCTAATTTCACAACTATAACACTATCAATACCATAAAAATTTAACGCTGTTTATATTTTCTAATTCAAACCGCTTTTAGTTATTGAAATTTCCATTTTCAATTGAAGTTGCGGCAGAATACTCAATATTACTGCAGGCTTCAAGCAGAACTAAAATAAGAAAATTTCAAGGAGTAATTATAGATTTAAACCAACCAGCAATATTATAATTTTCTACCTTGACAGCCACTAGATATGGTGGTCTATTTTCACCCGATACAAAATATAGTATTTATTGAATACTAATTTAGTAATATTACAACCTTGATTTACAACCTGATATTAAACTAAATAAAATAGTTATTTAAGCTCCGTGGAGAGGATCGACCGATGACCAAAGCTAAAAAAGCTGCCGCCTTAAATCTTTCAAAAAATGCCGTAACAGTTTTAAATAAACGCTATTTAAAACGTGATAACTCTGGCAATACCGTCGAAACCGCCGAGGACATGTTCCGCCGCGTCGCCAAAACAATTAATGCTGCAGAACCAGCAACCAGTGAAAACAAGACCAACTTCGAAACTGCATATTATCAAGCAATGACAAATCTTGATTTCTTGCCCAACTCCCCTACCCTGATGAATGCCGGCCGGGAACTTGGGCAACTATCTGCTTGTTTTGTCCTACCAATCGGCGATTCGATGGAAAGCATCTTCGAAGCGATTAAAAATACTGCCTTGATCCATAAAAGTGGTGGCGGCACCGGATTTTCATTCTCACGGATTCGCCCAGCTAACGATGAAGTACACTCGACCAGCGGTGTTTCATCTGGCCCAATCTCTTTCATGCGGGTATTTGATGCTGCTACCGAGACAATCAAACAAGGTGGTACCCGCCGTGGCGCCAATATGGGAATTCTGCGAGTCGATCACCCCGATATCATGGATTTCATCATGGCAAAACGCGACCTGACCGTTTTGACTAACTTTAATATTTCGGTTGGGATGACCGAAGCCTTTATGAATGCAGTTGAAAATGGCGAAGATTATGACATTATCAATCCCCGTAATGGCAAAGTAGCCAAACAGTTGAATGCAACCAAGGTATTCAACCAGATCATCGATATGGCATGGACCAGCGGCGAGCCGGGAATCATCTTCCTTGATCGCCTTAACCGTGACAACCCCACCCCCCACATCGGTGAGATTGAAAGCACCAACCCCTGTGGTGAGCAACCACTGCTGCCCTACGAATCATGTAATCTCGGTTCTATCAATCTGGCAAATATGGTTGTTGCTGGGGAAATAATCTGGGATAAACTTGCGGAAGTTACAAAACTGGCAACCAGATTCCTTGACAACGTTATCGAAGCTAACAAATACCCACTCCCAGAAATCGATGAAATGACCCGTGCTAACCGAAAAATCGGTCTCGGGGTTATGGGCTGGGCCGACATGCTGATTCTCTTGGGAATTCCCTACAACAGTCAAGAGGCCGTTGACTTAGGAGAAAAAGTAATGCGGTTTATAAACTCTAAATCGCACGATGAATCAATTCAATTAGCTGTAGAACGGGGTCCTTTCCCTAATATTAAAGGAAGTATTTACGATAAACCTGGTTCCAGTCCGATCCGCAATGCTACCTGCACCACTATTGCACCGACAGGAACTATTTCAATCATTGCTAACTGCTCCAGTGGCGTTGAACCGTTGTTTGCAGTTTCGTATATTCGTCAGGTTCTCGACAATAATAAACTGATTGAAGTTCACCCATTATTCGAAAAAATTGCCAAGGAACGGGGCTTCTATTCTGCTGAATTAATGCAGGAAATTGCCGAAAAAGGGACGGTACAAAGCATTGATGCCATACCTGAGGATGTTCGACGAGTTTTTGTTACCTCCCACGACATTACCCCTAAAGATCACATTTTAATGCAGGCGGCATTTCAACGTTATACCGATAATGCGGTATCTAAAACTGTCAATTTTTGTAGTGATGCGACCAAAGATGATGTTGCCAACGTATACCGTATGGCCTACAAAGAGGGCTTAAAAGGGGTAACCATTTACCGCGATGGTTCCCGTGACATGCAAGTTCTTTCGGTGGCAGGAAAAGCTGAGGATGATCACAATAACGATGCTAACATTCCGATAGAAAGTAAAAAACCGGCTCGCAAGCGGGAGCGTCCACGGGCATTGACGGGATCTACCTACCAGATGGAAACCGGTTGTGGCCCCCTCTATATCACCATCAATGAAGATGAAAAAGGGCTCTTTGAACTCTTTACCACCATGGGTAAAGCGGGCGGTTGTGCCGCATCACAATGCGAAGCAATCGGGCGGCTGGTATCATTGTCGTGGCGTAGCGGTGGGCAGGCAAGACAAACCGTCAAGCAACTCATCGGCATCACCTGTCATAAACCAGCCGGATTTGGTGAAAATCGGATCACCTCATGTGCCGATGCGGTCGCCAAAGCGGTTGAATTGCACATGCTCAACGATGATGAAGCAAAAACTCAATTCACCAATAACGGTGGTGCCTGCCCCGATTGTGGCGGGCCAGTCGAACATGAAGGTGGCTGCTGCGTCTGTCACGCCTGTGGCTATTCTGAATGTGCATAAGATAAATACACAACGATAATCATATATTACAATATCAACATTAATTTGCTGTACAATTTATCCAAATAAGCATATTAATATCGACATTGTTATCCGCCTCGAATCTTACTCCCCCCTCCAAGATTCGAGGCTTTTTTTATCAATTGCCCTCAACCGTTTAAATAATCTACTCTATAACATCTCTGCTCCGAAGGGATTTATTTTGAGTACATTACGCAAGGCCTGTTTTGGCTGGTGTCTTTACGACTGGGCAAATTCCGCTTTTGCTACCGTTGTATTAGCTGCGGTGCTACCTGTCTATTTTGTATCTTTAGTACCTGAAACTGGTGCAATTCTACCATTTTTCCCGGAACATAAATTTTCCGCTGCCAGCCTGTGGGGTTACAGCATCTCTGCGGCAATGTTACTGGTTGCAGTTAGCGCTCCCGCCCTTGGAGCTCTCGCCGATCGTAACGGCTGGCATAAACAGTTAATGATGGGATTCTGGCTGAGCGGGTGTGCGGCAACGGCATTACTAGCGACCACCGGCACCAATGATTATTTACCGGCAGCAATTTTTTTCATCATCAGCAACCTCGCTTTTGCCGGAGCCAACATTTTTTACAATGCCTACCTCCCCCTACTGGCTCCAGTAAACCAATCAGATCGACTTTCGGCGCGTGGATTTGCCTATGGCTATATCGGCGGGGGAATTTTACTCGCCCTGGTTTTTTTGTTAATTCTGAAATTCGAATCCTTTGGATTTGTTGACCGTGGAGCGGCAACCCGTTTCGGCTTTTTATTGACCGCTTGCTGGTGGTTCATTTTTGCCCTCCCCACTTTTATATTTCTACCTAAAACCGAAAAAGTTTCGACAAACCAATATCACTTTAGTTTAAAAAACTACTGCAACCAATTTAAACAGCTATTAGGCTATCGTGATCTTTCGATCTTTTTAGTTGCCTTTCTTTGTTACAACGATGGCATCCAGACAATAATCAGTGTTTCAGCAATTTATGCCCGCGAAGAACTTCAATTTGGACAAGGAACTATCATCGGCTGCTTTTTAATGATTCAGTTTTTGGCCATGCCCGGGGCACTATGTTTTGCCCATCTAGGTGAAAAAATTGGTACGGCTCGGGCAATTCTACTAAGTCTGGCAATATTTCTAGCGGTTTGTTATTTTGCTTATAAGATGACAGAATCATTTGAATTTTGGCTTCTCGGTGGCGTAATTGCAATCGTGTTGGGTGGTAGTCAGGCATTAAGCCGGTCACTATTTGCCAGTATGGTTCCAAAACATAAGAGTGGTGAATTTTTTGGCTTCTTCTCTATAAGCTCCCGCTTTGCAACCATCTTCGGGCCCCTATTATTTGCCTTGGTTACCGATTTCAGCGGTAGTTCACGAAATTCAATTCTGGCCATCGGAATTTTCTTTATTGTTGGGGCGATACTACTGTTACAGGTTAATGTTGAACGAGGAAGAAAACTAGCGCTAGGAGATGGTCTGAGTTTGCAAAGCGTAACGAGAAACTAACTGTTCGAGGGCAGATTTTCGTAGTTTTGAGGGCAAATAGCGGTACTCTTTGTCTAAAATATCTCTCCTAAAACCTCCATCTGGATCATAAATAATGGAACAAACCATACAAATCACCGTCAGTTTACACGGAGTATTTCGCATAGATCGTTTCAAACAAAAAGTTTGCCCCTACCCTTTTGGTAGTCAGGTGCAAAAAGTTATTGACGAACTCCAGATTCCCGCTAAACTACTGGGCATTATCATAATCAATGGAG
>DAOWKG010000316.1 GCA_030639985.1 Desulfuromonadaceae bacterium | reverse complement strand
TCCAACTCCTGCTGCTGGTCAAGAATGTTAATTCCAGAAACCGTGGCTTGCAGAACATTGAGTTTCTCCCGCTCATCACGTTGCCGCTCATGCACCCGACGTGAAATTTCGGTGTAGATTTCGGTACCAGTAATCTGTTCTAAAATTTTAGATTTTTGTTCGACATCGGCCTTGAGAAAGGTGTCAAATCCACCTTGAGCCAGGAGGATGGATCTGGTGAATCTCTCAAAATCCATCCCGGTCTTTTCTTCCACCACGGTAGCAACCCGGCGCAACTGATGTTCAATAACCTTACCGTGTTCTCTCCCTTCGGCAATTTCGTGATGTGGTGCCTGTAGCTCCCCATTTGCTTTTTTTCGGGATCGATGCTGACCAAAGTGGCAACGAAATCGACCCTCCTGCGATTCAAACGTCACCTCGGCATAACACTCACCAGTTTGCCGGGACATGATTTCATTGCTACTTTTGGTGATCTTTCCAAGCCGTGGAGTAGCGCCATAGAGTGCCAGACAAATAGCATCAAGAATTGTCGATTTACCTGCTCCGGTCGGACCGGTAAGGGCAAAAATCCCGTTTGAAACATATTCAGGATCGGTAAAATCGATACACCACTCTCCGTAGAGTGAATTCAGGTTTTTAAATTTCAACTCACAAATCTTCATATCTTACCTTTATAACCACCGATTATTCGGCATTTTCATCGGCATCAAACATGTTTTGGACTATTTCTTGATATGCTGTAGTCAGCTCCAGACGCTCTTCAGGAGCAACATCAAAAGCGGTCAGACATCGTTCGAATACATCGCTGGTATCGAGATCATCAAGGGTTTCATCTTGGTGGAGTGCATTGATGACTCGTTCCATTAGCCGCTGGTTACTTATACGCCTGATTTCCATGCCCGAATCGGCCATTGCTTCAGCTAACATCTCTTGCAGGTTGCCAATAATATCGCTACCAGTGTGCTCAATTTCAAGCCATGCCTGACTACCCTCCTGCTTTAGTTGCTTGATTCGAGCATCGATATCATCAAGGGAACCTGCTATCCGCTCCAGTTGCTGAAAACAAGGAACCGGATAAAGGGTGATTGCTGCTGGTTGAGGCGTTATCTGCTGATTGAACTCAATGATTACGACACTCTTCTCTTGTTTGGCTTCCCCAAACCCCATCGGTAGTGGTGAACCGCTATAACGAATGTGGTCGCTGGTACCGATCTTTTGCGGAACATGGAGATGTCCCAGAGCCAGATAATCAATCGCAGCCGGAAAGGTATCAACCCCAACGTATGCTAAAGAACCGACATACAAGTCCCTGACCCCATCACCATCTACGGTTTTGCCGCCGGCAGTAAAAAGATGACCCATGGCAACGATAGGGATATGTTTACCGGTTGCTGGTTGGAGACTATCTCTGGTTTCTGCGGCGATAGCGACAACTTTGTCATAATGCCCCTTTAAGCCCTCAACCAATTTACGATTTTTATCCTCAATGGTTTCTCCTGCAGCAACCGTTCTAATATCTTTATCACGCAGGTACGGCACGGCACAAATTATCGCCATCTCTGCGGTATTAACCAATTGATTGTTTTTCAGCACCAAGACTTCATCGGCAGGATTATCTGCCATAGTGCCGATTACATGGACATTCAATGCCCGTAATAATTGTTTGGGAGCATCAAGAAATGAAGGAGAATCGTGGTTTCCAGCGGTGATGACAATATGCTGACAGCAGGTGCCCGAAACCCGGCAGAGAAAGCGATAATATAGTTCTTGGGCCCGGTTACTGGGGGTATTAGTATCAAATATATCCCCAGCAACCAGCAAGACATCAATTTTTTCGGTTGCAATTGTATCACCCAGCCAGTCGAGAAAAGCGCTAAATTCAGCGTAGCGCTTGCGACCATAAAGGGAGCGACCCAAGTGCCAATCTGATGTGTGAAGAATCTTCATTTAACCTCGCCATTTTAAGGAAATAACCAAAAGGATGATGTCAGTTTATATAATCAGAAGCGGAGAGAATGGAACTGCCGTTGTCCACGCCGTAATTCGATGACTGGCAATTCAATTACTTGTCGTTGATCGAATCTATCATCTAATAATTCTATCTGCAGTTGATGCTTGCCTGCCGGTAGTGGGATTCTTACCAAGGTCAATCGTCCCGGCAAAGTTTGCCATGATCGAGTATCGGGTTCTTCAAGTAAAAACAATGCAATGCGGACAATTGCTTCTGCCGTTGCATCGTTATTATTTCCAACCGCTTGGGCAATCGCTTCCTTGGCGGCAACCCGAGCAGTTTCCTTGGCAATAATACGAACCTTGCGTGCCTCCAGTGAGGACTTGGCAACCTTCCCGAGATCGGTCGATAATAACGGCAGATAATCCCATTTACGAGGCTCAATCTTAAGCTGTAGCGGCGGATTTGTCCTCCCCGAATAGTAGGGAAATGAAAATCGAAACGATTTAGGCAAAACCACGTTGCCGGGGCGTTTTTTCAATATCTTTCCGTTAGCAATAAACAGCACCAACTCCGATTCACCGGCTGGAAGTTGATCGGCAATGAAGGGCTGGTACTTACTAACCTCATCTTCCATCCCCAGATGCTGTGCTGCCATAACGATGTCGGTTGCTACCAGTGCGGGGTTGAGATCAGCGGCTAACTTTCGATAAATCAGATAAGCATCGTTATATTCTGCCAGATTCGTAAAACAGAGGGCAATCAATGCTCGGGTGAAATAATCGTCTTGCAGTACATTGCCATGATCACCCAAACGATCTAACGCTTGTTTTGCTTCTACCAGAGCATCGTCATACTGGCCAAGGATAAGATAGTTCATCATCAGGTAGCTGTGTACCCAGAGTCGTTCGCTGTATTCTCCCCGATAACGGGTCAACCATTCACTGGTAACTAAAGACCCGGTCTGCTCACCAAGGCTGATAAGTTCATATTTTTTTATAAGTTCAACTGCCCCACGCAAGGCAACGATACTATCGTGGTAATTTCCCAGCTGGTGAAAAACAATCCCTTTTTCGAGAAGAAATAATAGTTGATTGCGATTGCTGTAGTTGTCCCCTTTGTCGAGAGTTTGGAGCGCTTTTTGGGATTGGCCGGAATGAAACTGATCAGCAGCCGTATTGAGATTACCGGCGCAACCGTTGAGGCTGATCAAGAAAAAAATCGGTAAAATAAACTGCCAGCCGGATCGACGTAAAAACGTAAATCCGGCTGGCAGAAAAAAATTAATCATCTGTAATTGCCTAAGACTTACCAGCCAATGAACGGCTTGGAAGCTTCACGAATCACTTCGGTACTGTCAGCCCACTCGATCAAACCGGTCTGAATATCGGTCAGTTCCATATTCAAGCTGTAGTACATCAAAGATTTCTTTTTGAACCGAAATTGCGCCGGTTGCTTTTTTTCGATCGACCGTAAGGTTCCCGTCAGCATGTAACTGGCTCCAACTTGGTGGGCTTTTTGGATTCTGGTCTCGACGGCAACGTTGCCGCCATACTGATAACTGGTTTCAGCTTCAATGTTTGCCCGCTGCACCTTATTGACAAATCGAACCCGACCCGACTGCAATAGTTGTTGCCGCATGTCATCGGTCATGGCGCTGGTACTGATATGTTCGCTGGTACGATTAGCAATACCGTAAACAATCAGCACCGGGCGACCGGTCGATTGTAATAGCGGCGGCTTGGTCAGAAGCGATTCCACCAGATCGGCGACAATCGCCTTCTTATCGGAGAAATGGTAACCCTCATCATAAATAACTTTTTCATCTGGTCCAACTTCACGAGTTGTTACCGTACAAGCAGTTGCCAGTAAAATTATAGCACCAGCCAACCCAAGTTTTATCCACCAAAAAAAGTTACTCATAACAACAGTCCTCCATATCTAAAAAGTTTTATCAATTTTGATAAAATCAATTCTACCCTATAATCAGTTTTGCTGGCAGATTAATATCTTCGCGGATTCAACTCGTAAGTGCAACAG
>DAOWKG010000259.1 GCA_030639985.1 Desulfuromonadaceae bacterium | reverse complement strand
TAACAACTTCACCGCAGCTGGCAACTTACGGGCACTGTCCCGCAATAAAACCGGTCCGATTCCAAGCTTAAATCCCAGGGTTGCCAGCTCTTGTGCCACCGGTATACTTCCGGAAAAACCATGCCAGATACCGCCAATCTTTGTACCAATTTTCAACTCACGGAGGATAGCCAATAGCGCTCCCGTCGCCTGACGAGCATGTAGCAACACCGGCAATCCGACATCAATGGCAACTTGAAGTTGAGCACGTAAAACCATCTCCTGCTGCGACAATGATGGTCCAACCACCCCATCCAAACCGATTTCTCCAATTGCAACAACGTTCGGATCGGCCGCCAGTTTTCGCAAGCGCTGCTCTGCTTCTGGGGTCCACTGGTCAGCGTAAGCTGGATGTAACCCCGGCGCCAGATAAATCCCGGCAGCTTTTTCCGCCAAGGCAACCATCCCCGGCCAGCCACTTACCCGCACCCCCGGCACAATAAACCTGTCAATCCCACGTTGCTGCGCCCCAGGGAGCAAATCCAAACCCTGGCCATTCAGCTCAGGAGCATCAAGGTGAATATGGGTATCGATCAGTGAAATCATCGGAGCATGGTAGCAAAAGAGAGGGGGAAGAGATAGGAAAAGCTGAATATCAGTGCTTGGGGTTTTTCCCGTGTGACACACCAAAAACCAGCAGATGCATCACACGGGGGATTAAAAGTAGAGCAAAAAAACTAACTATCCAACAAATTGACCAATCCACGGCGTTTCAAACTACCTTTGAGCATCAATTGAACTTTTTCTTCCACGCCAGCGAGGGTAACTTCATCAACCATCCCGACAAGATTATCGAGTTTCCACTCACTTGCCAGTCGCTGCCAAACTCTGGTGCGGCGCTCCATTGGACACTCGGCAGAATCGATACCGATCAACCGCACACCACGCAGGATAAACGGGAAAACATTAATGGGGATATCAATGGAAGCTACCAGCCCACAACAGGTGACAACGCCATCAACCTGAGTGGATTTAATCGTAGCGGCAAGCATATCACCACCGACACAGTCGACCACTCCGGCCCAAGTCGGTTTCAACATTGGCCGTTCGTTCCCTTTCAGCAGGGTTTCCCGGTCGATCACCCGCTCGGCACCAATACTTTGCAGATAGTCGGTCTCCTCCAGTTTGCCGGTCACCGCTGTAACCTTGAAGCCAATTTTTGCCAGAATAGCAACAGCAAGACTGCCGACACCACCGGTTGCTCCGGTGACCAGCACCGAACCTTTGTCAGGGGTGACCCCGTTTTCGACCAATTCCTGCACCGACAATGCTGCGGTTAGACCAGCGGTCCCAAGCATCATGCTCTCTTTTAAACTTAAACCTTCGGGCAACTTTAAGGCCCATTTACTCGGCACCCGAATCATTTGCCCAAAACCACCGTCAGTTTCCATCCCCAGATCATAGCTGGTAACAATCACTTTATCACCGGGCTGAAATGAACCATCGGCACACGAAACTACCTCGCCAGCAGCATCAATACCGGGAGTATGGGGGAAATTTCTGGTTACGCCGGGATTACCGACAGCAGAAAGGGCATCTTTAAAATTGAGCGAAGAGTAATGGACCTTGACCACCAATTCACCTTCGGGCAAATCATCAATGGAGCGAGTAACAACGGTACGGGTAAAAACTTTTTTTTCTGGTTGTTCTACTAATAACGCTTTAAATTCTGTCGACATATATGCCTCCTGGGCCTCCTGAAAGAAAGATTGACTTTTATTTTAGATGGCAATAAAACTAGCCGGTATAGATATTTAAAACAAGTACCTACTTTTTTGTACCGTAGTACCCAAAAAGATACTAATGGATATTATAAGGGTTTATGACTGATATTGATAATTATCGCTGCACCGTCTCAGTTACTCTGGAGATAATCGGCGGCAAATGGAAATCGCTGATCCTCTGGCATCTAAGCTTCAAAACCTTGCGTTTTAGTCAACTACAACGCCGGTTAGCTAAAGTGACGCAGAAGATGCTGACCCAGCAACTACGGGAACTGGAAGCGGACGGCCTGATCAACCGCAAGGTTTTCGCCGAAGTTCCACCCCGGGTCGAATACTCTCTGACCGAACTGGGACAAAGTGTGGTTCCGATTCTGGCGCTGATGTGCCAGTGGGGCAAGGATTACTTGGAGACAACCGAGGGGGAAGCTCCAAAAACCTGTCGGGTTGGCTAAAGACACAGTTACCACCTCGTAAATAATAGATATAAACGACAGCAGTAGTTGAGCTTGTTTTTGACCAACCCTCCCGTGTGACGCAACGGGGATGCAACCCCGCGACCTTGAAGTTGTTTATTGCTGAATCGTCAATTTGTAAACCGATAACCTACAATCAAGACCGTCGGTTCACGGACCGACAGCCGCCATCATTTTCTTTGAATCGCAAAGAAAACGAGGCAAAAGAAACTTTTTTTAATTCTGTTGCAGGAGTATCTACCTTTTTCAATTATGGCTGCTGCCAAAAGAGTGAACTGCTTCATTGCGGCTCCTCTAACATTGTTATGAGCAAGAAGATAAATTAATTGCACAGCAGAGTGGTTGTGCTGGTTCGTCGCCTAACGAAACGTAAACGTCTCTAATGGCGAAAAGATCAAAGGCAACCCTTAATGACCCTCCCGATTCACAATATCCTCCCCAAATTACAAGAGACCCTTGCGACCCAGCAAACCGTAATTTTGCAAGCCCCACCCGGCAGCGGCAAAACTACCAGAATTCCGCTGGCACTCCTCACCGCGGAGTGGTTGCAGGGGCGTAAAATTGTCATGCTGGAACCACGACGCTTGGCGGTGACAAATGCCGCTCGCTATATGGCTGGACTGGCGGGAGAATCGGTGGGGAAAACTGTCGGATACACCATTCGCTATCAGCGCCAGATCTCTAAACAAACCCGCATCGAAGTAGTTACCGAAGGAATCCTCACCCGGCGCTTGCAATCCGACCCCGAGTTACAAGATATCGGGCTGATTATTTTTGATGAATTTCACGAACGGAATCTCAATAGCGATCTCGCCCTGGCCCTCTGCCGAGATGCCCAGCTCGGACTGCGGGAAGACCTGAAGATTCTCATCATGTCGGCAACCCTGGATGGCGCACCGTTAGCCAAACTACTTGACGCCCCTTTGCTCAGCTGTGAAGGACGCAGTTATCCCGTCACCATTAATCATGTTGCCACTGAGAATCCCAATCTGGTGGCCGGAACAACTGCGGCAATCCGCCAAGCCCTGAACGAAACCACTGGCGATATTCTGGCATTCCTCCCCGGAGCGGGCGAAATAAATCGTTGCCACGCTGCCCTCAAGGAACTCAGCAGTATCGATATTCGTCCCCTCTACGGTGCTCTCCCCTACTCTGATCAGGAACAAGCCATCAATCCCGGAACCCGGCGGAAAGTGGTGCTGGCGACCAACATCGCCGAAACCAGTCTGACCATTGAGGGAATCAGTACCGTTATCGACAGTGGCTATGCCAAAGAACCCCGTTTTGATCCCGGTAGCGGTCTGACCAGATTGAAAAAAATTCGTATCTCCCAAGCCAGTGCGACACAACGTAGCGGTCGAGCGGGACGGCTCGGCCCCGGAACCTGCTACCGGCTGTGGAACAGCGGAACCCATGGCAGCCTCCTGCCGTTTACCCCGCCAGAAATCCATAATGCCGACCTCAGCCCGCTAGCACTGGAACTGGCCAACTGGGGCTGCAATAATCCGTTAGAATTGAGTTGGCTCGATCCGCCACCTGCCGGAGCATTGGCAGCTGGTCGCCAACTGCTGCAACTCCTCGGGGCAATGAACGCTGCCCTGCAATTAACTACACGCGGCAAGCGACTGGCCAAACTACCAACCCACCCACGTTTAGGCTCTCTGTTATTGGCAGCAGAGCAACTCGATTGTCTGCCGTTGGGTTGCGATCTGGCCGCACTGTTGGCAGAGCCCTTACGCCAGAATCAAAGCGATCTGCAAACCCACTTGGAGATATTGGCACAACGACGCGCCCAAAAGCGGCTGGAGGAATATCGCAATATTGAACGGGCATCGAGCTACTGGCGCCAACGTTATCGACTAGATTTTGCAGCAACGCAGGTCGATCACGATCCAACCCTGATGGGAAAACTGCTGATTGCAGCATTCCCCGATCGGATCGGACGGTTGCGAGCGGGAGCAAATAAACGTTATCGGTTTGTTTCGGGACAAGGGGGGCGACTTACAGAAAATTTGCGCCGCAATAATGAAAAATTTCTCGTGGCCACCGAACTTAAGGGCAAGCGTGCTCAGGAAGAAACCGGCGAAGGGGAAATCATGCAAGCAACCCCGTTAGAACTGGATACTATCCTGGAACTCTATCCCGACTGTCGATGGCAGAAGGAGGTATTTTGGGATAACACCAACGGACGGGTTCTGGCCCGCAAAGTACAACAATTGGGGAAACTGAATCTGGTCGAAAAACCGGCAATGGCAACGACAGAAGAGAGGTCTCAAGTAGTCCTTGCGGCACTCCGCAGCGAAGGGCTGGAACTGCTCCATTGGAACCCGGCACTCGAAACCTTCCGCGCCCGGGTAGCACTGATTCGGGAGTATTTTCCGACCGACAACTGGCCCGACCTCTCCGATCAACAGCTGTTGGCAACCATGGAGCTATGGTTGCTCCCCTTCCTGGGACAGACCAAAAACCGTAACGACCTGAAACGGATCAATCTTTTCCCACCGCTACAGACATTTTTCGACTGGCAGCAACTGCAACGACTCGACCAGCTAGCACCGGAACGGTTACAGGTACCCAGTGGCTCCAACCACAAGATTCAATATGGAATCGCAAGCAAACCGATCCTCGCCATTAAGTTACAAGAAATGTTCGGCACCACCGCCACCCCCAGCATCGCTGGCGGCAGAATCCCCCTGCAACTCCACCTCCTCTCACCCGCCGGACGACCATTGCAAGTCACTCAAGATCTGGCCACCTTCTGGGACGAAGCTTATCCAGAGATCAAAAAGGAGATGAAAGGGCGCTACCCGAAACATCCCTGGCCCGATGATCCCCGCAACGCTGCACCGACCCGACATACGAAGCAGAGAGCTGCTAGGTCTTAACTGCCTTGACTGCCACAAAGCCACCCTGGCCGTAGCCATCCAGTACGGTCTGATCGCTGGAACTGGCAATCAACGTCTGTTTCACTTGTGTTGCACCAAATCCGGCAGTTTTGAGGTGAGCGAGAACCTCCGTGGTCGAAAAGAATGTGGCCTGCTGGTAAAATTTGCTTTTACCGCAGTTGGCCAGATACTTTTGTCCCAACTCACTCGCTTTATCGACATAAGCAACAATGATGGCGCCACCGGGCTGCAATACCCGCAATGCCTCACGAAACGACTGCACCACATCATCGACAAAACAGATCGTCGTCACCATCAAGACAAAATCAAATTGATCGGCAGCAAACGGCAGCTCTTCGGCAACACCTGGATGAACTTCAATCCCGAGTTTTTCAGCCTTGACCGCCATTTGTGACGAAGGCTCCACGCCAATTTTGATCCCCAGCGGCACGGCAAATTTCCCCGAGCCGACACCGATCTCCATCCCCCTGACAGCACCTGCTGGAAGCAACTGCCGCACCGCCTTCAGTTCAGCCTCATAAGCCGCCCGGTTTTTGTCAAACCAATCATCATAAGCGTCACTATGTTCTTCAAATGCATCAATTTTGGGCATATTAGATCCTTCTAGCGGCAGGGTTACGCGACTACTTAATTCCTCGGTCAAAATTATTTATTTGCATTTGCTAATTCTTAGTAGCCTGGAGAATAAATCGATGTTATTATATATTACGATTGTCAATTGCTTCACAAGGAAATTGAGATAAACAATGGCAATGATCTCACTCCCGTGAATCGCTGATACCGCTAGCGATGGTTCGTTTCCCCCTGACAAAACTACTTTCAATCTACAATAAAAATCATAAACGCTGGATTTTAAACACCAAAATCCTCTATTTCCTGGAAATATCTTTTAGCTATTGAACGGAATTAAGTATGAAATTTTCTAATTTGCTCCAAAGTGGCTTTGAGTTTACCCAAGACGAATATGAATTACGGCTAAAATACATTTTATTTAACTGTCTTATTGTCTGCAACGTGACTCTCGTTTTGATAGCCGGGGTGCTGAGATTTACTACGGGTGATAATCTCCAGGGATTTGTCGATTTTACTTATGTTACTCTGGCAACTCTGATAGCCCTGCTGGCGAGACGATCCCAAAAAATATTCACCGTTCTCGTCTTCTGCATTATGCTCCTTTCATTTATTATCGTATCGTTATCGTACAAAATTGCCGTAAACGACATTAGTGGGATCAGCTGGTTTCTAATATTAATGCTGGTCGCAGCCTATCTTACAGATAGAAAAACCACCTACATCCTGTTCTTTGTTGCGCTATCTCTTGCAATCTATATCAGCGCTTCGATGGGAGCAAAAACCTATACGGTGACCGAC
>DAOWKG010000302.1 GCA_030639985.1 Desulfuromonadaceae bacterium | reverse complement strand
GAAGTTGTGGAACGAAACGGCGGTAACGATGGTACAGAGAAACAGAAACATGACCCGCTTGGCACCCAGCCTCATGGTGACAGCTTCACCAGATGCTTCTGGGCGATCCTTGGCAACTGTTAGGCTCATAATGATTGCCGGAATCAACCAGTTGACCAGTGAGGGGAGGAAAATGGCAAAGAATTCAATAAATTCTACTTTGCCTTTTTGCCAAACCATCAGGGTGGTGATATCGCCAAAGGGGGAGAATGCGCCCCCAGCATTGGCGGCAACGACAATATTGATACAGGCAACCACCAGAAATTTTTTGTTGTTGCCAGCGACAGCCATGGCAACCGCACCCATCAGCAGAGCCGTGGTCAAGTTGTCTGCAATCGGGGAGATGAAAAATGCCAGAACACCGGTAACCCAGAATACGGTTCGCAGGGTAAAGCCACGACTTACCAGCCAGGAGCGCAGCGCTTGGAATACGTTCCGTTCATCCATCGCATTGATATAGGTCATCGCAACCAGTAAAAATAGAAATAATTCGGCATATTCTATCAGGTTGTGTTTGATCGCATTATGCGCGGTATGGGTATCACCGATGCCGATATAGGCAATGGCAACCAGAACCCAGATGACCCCAGCAGCAAAAAGTACCGGCTTACTTTTACGCAGATGAAGTTGTTCTTCAAAAATAACCAGACAGTAAGCACCGACAAAAAGAACCAGTGCAAAAATGCCGAGAAAGGTTCCGGTCATATCAACTGTATCGATACCACCGCTTGAAGCAAAAGCCGATGTTGATAACGCTAATAAAGAAAAAAGGCTCATGATTAAATATTTACCCCATGTTCTACTGTCCTTTGGAACTAAGAGCTTGTTGCTGGAAAATGTTGCTGGTTGGGCTTTCATGGCATCTGTCTCCACCGCTAAAGTACGGAAAATAGGTTGACAATTCATCATACAGGATAAAACCTCGCATATATAGCATAGGGCATGGTTCTGGTCAACCGCTTCAGCATCTTGATTGTGCCATTTATTGCATACTATCCCAATAGTTAGAAGTAGAAAAGGGAACCACCCAATGTGGGTGATTCCCTTTGAACTCAATTTATAAGGTATTTGATTGTATCAACAGTGACTACCAGTCCAAATGGAATGCCAAGTGTGGCAATCCGAGTAGGATCGCTGCTGGGTGGGGAATGGGTGGCAGCTGCACATGGTATGGGTGGCGCTGGCTGTGTCTGGCTTGGCGTTTAATTTGCCGCAGCTCCTGACGGGTTTCGCGCAGCTCGCGGCGGAGATGTTTTTGGGTGCGACGATTCTGCTTTCGCTCATAACGCTGATTATGGCGGCGGTCGTGACGGTCATAGTGCTGACCTTGATCGTGCCGATCGCTTTTGACCCAACTATTGTAATGATTTTGTCCACTGTCATGACGTCTACCCTCTGCTGATGCCAACATTGGTACTGCCAAGAAAATCAGCCCTGCAATTAAAAGAGTTAGTGTTGTTTTCATGTCGTCCTCCTTCTTTTTATTAGTTAAGCAAAAGAGTTAATCCCTTGCTGCTGTTGACCCAACTCTAGCTAATCAAAATGACAGTGTCATTCGACATCGACTCGAATTTGACCTGATGTCTAGCGCTATAACTGTATTTTCAGCAGGTTAACTGGATAAAAAAGGGCAGGAAAATGCATTTTTTGAAGTCAGAAAGCATGAAATCATTATCAACTTATTTCAAATATCAATCCAATTTCAGGTGGGCAGAACAATTTTGTAGCTGCCAGTGGAGATTATTTATAGCGAAGATGAGGATAGGTAATAGCAGGCGGTTCAGCGTCTAATCCGTCCAAGAGAACAGCCGATTCCGACAATACAAAGTCCGCAAAATATCAGTAGTGCTAAGCGCATGCTGGATAGAAACGCTGCTTGGGTCTCTGCGGTTACCGGTTCGCCGTGCATCAGATAGGAAAAAACCAAGGTAATGATCATCATGCTGGATAACATGCCTAAGCTGCGCATGCTGGCGTTAAGCCCTGAGGCGATGCCCAGATAACGTGGTTCTACGCTGCCCATAATCATGCTGATGTTCGGGGCAGAAAAAAGGGCAAACCCCATGCCGAGAAAGATCAGCAACAGAAAGATTACCGTCAGTGATGATTCAGCCGACAACCGGGTTGCGATCGCTAGTCCGATGGCACAAAATGCCATGCCGCTGGTTGCAACCAATGCTGCCGGTACTCGATCAGATAGTTTGCCACAAAATGGGGAGAAGAAAGTCTGGACTACAGGTTGGATGATCAATATCATCCCCGCTTGCTGCGGCCCCATCCCTTTAACGTATTGCAGATAAAGGCTGAGAAAGAAAGTGACCCCGAAAGTGGCAGCATAGTTGAACAGTGCGGCCAGATTGCTCAGAGCAAAAACTCGATTTTTACGCAGTAGATTGATATTTAACAGGGGGAACGTGGTGCTGGCTTCAATCCGCAGAAATATCAACAGACCGCCATTTCCCAGAATCAACCAGCCCCAAGCCCACCAGCCCTGACTTAAGTGGGAAACTCCGTAGACCAATAACAAAATTGACAGACCATAAATGATCGCACCCTGCCAGTCGAAAGGTTCCCCTTTTGATTCCGCCCACTCTTCGGTAATTTTCATTCGGGTGATTAGATACACAAACAACCCGAGGGGGAGAATCATATAAAACAGCGATCGCCAACCCAAGGTTTCGACCAGAAAACCGCCGATAAAAGGACCGCAGGAAATTCCGGCATAGACACTGGCGATAGCGATCCCTAGCGCCTTGCCCCGCTCACTGGGTGGGAAGGCGGAGACTACCATTGCGGTGGTAGTTGCCATAACCATTGCGCCCCCCATCCCCTGCAAAAAACGTAGCCCGATGATCACTTCAATTGACCATGCTTGCGAAATTAAGCCGCCACTGAAAGCGAAGACCAGCAGTCCGATTTGGAATATTTTCCGGCGGCCGTGAATATCCCCAAAGCGCCCCATTGCCAACAGGAAAATTGATGCGGAAAGGGCATAAGTGGTCTCAACCATCCCTAGTTGGATGGCGCTGGCAGAAAACTCTCGCCCAATTGTAGGAAGAGCCACCCCTACTGCCGACATCATGAATGGCATCAAAAAGTGGGCAACGCAGACCGAAAACAGAATTGCATGGCGAGAGGAGTTCGAATTCATTTACAGTTTTTACATCCTTGTTTTATCTAGCGTTTCATAAGTCGGCGCAGGGCGGTTTCGGCGTTAACCATTCGATTCCGGCCGCTCCCCTCTACTTCTTCGTAGGGGCGTTTGAGGCGGATGATTTCGTCACGGTGGCGCTGGTAAAGTCGCTGGTAGTCGAATGGGTTTTCCCGCAGCTGGTCAGGTTCCCAAGGTAAATCTGGTTTGCAGAGCAGGTAAACGTGGGAGGATTCCTGTTCGATTCCGGTGTTGATTTCTGCCGGAGAATGTCCGAACACCTCTTCTGCCCAGATTTTATAATTGATGAGATCGGTGTCAAAAATTCCCCATGGTGCCGCGACGGGAACTTTTCCCTGCTGATAGCTCAAGTGTAAGTGAGCCATTTTTTTCAAACATTCAAGGTCGTATTCGGAACCGTTTTCTTCGAGATAATAGCGGGCGTATTCCAGTGCATATGGCAGGCTGAAAATTTCTCCCAAATGTTGTGTGAGGCTACTTTTCCCCGAGGATTCCGCCCCGGTTATGACAATCCGCATCATGTTTCTCCGTTATCCCTGCGGTTGGTTTTGGCGCTGGGTAGATCTATGCCACTGCACCCAGCCGTAGATGCCAAGGACCAGGAAGATAGCATATTGGATAGAATATATGGGAGCATCTTTGACCCAGTAAATATGGATTCCGAGGAGATTGACAATCAACCAGAAAACCCAATTCTCCATCCGTTTGCGTGCCTGGAGGAATTGGGCAAAAAAGTTCAACACGGTTGTGGTCGAATCTCGCCACAGCAGGGCTGGTTCTGGAATCCAGTTCACCTGTGCCGCCAGCATAGAAATGGCAAAAGCCCAACCGGCAATTCCGATCAGAGCGGCGACAACGACAAAGAACTGCTGGTTATGCGCTAGCCAGCCTGGAACAAACGATTCTTCCTGATGGATATTGCTGTTTTGCACCCAGACGTTCCAGCAGTAGAGCTGAATTGGAATGTAGGCGAGGTAGAGGATGCCATCGGAAACCAGCTGCCACTGGGTAAAGGCGAGCCAGGCCGAGATGACGGCCCATAGTATTCCCAGCGGCCAACCAAGAATGTTTTGCCGTGCAATCAGCACAACGCCGATAACAGCGCTCAGGGTGGCAATGATTTCCAACGGCGTGGTTCCAAGCAG
>DAOWKG010000134.1 GCA_030639985.1 Desulfuromonadaceae bacterium | reverse complement strand
TGCCACAGGTTAACCAGCAGCGATACTAAAGCCACCATCGACATAATGAATCTCACCCGTTACCCCCGAAGAGAGGTCAGAAAGGAGATAGAGAGCCGACTTACCAACTTCATCCTGAGAGATCAGACGCTTCAGGGGCGCCCGTTCTTCAGCAACATTCAGTTTTTTCTTAAAATCGGCAATCCCAGCAGCAGCCAGAGTTTTAATCGGGCCAGCAGAAACAGCATTAACCCTGATCCCTTTTTCACCCAATTCTGCCGCCAGATAACGAACCGATGATTCAAGTGCTGCTTTGGCAACCCCCATTACATTATAAGCGGGCACCGTGCGCACTGCACCAAGGTAAGACATTGTGACGATGCTGCCACCCTCTTGCAATACCGGTAAGGCACAACGAGTCATAGAAACCAAAGAATAAGCACTGACATCGAGAGCCAGACGAAAACCATCTTGGCTGGTCTGACTGAACGGCCGTTTAAGATCTTCACGATTAGCAAAGGCAATAGCATGAACCACAAAATCAATTTTGCCCCACTGTTTTTCCAGCTCACTGAAAACAGCGACCATCTCTTCTTCATTCTGGACATCACAAGGGAGGATGATGGTAGCCCCAAGGCTTTCAGCCAAAGGACGCACTCGCTTTTCTAATGCTTCATTCAAATAGGTATAAGCAATTTCAGCACCTGCTGCGTGCAGTTGTTGCGCTACTCCCCAGGCAATACTTTTGTCGTTTGCAACCCCGAAGATAACCCCTTTTTTGCCACTCATAAGTCCCATAGATATTCACGTCTCCTGTATATTTTTTTTATATTGATCGCTCTTTTTAGCAAAAGAGCCGAGGGAAGGCAAGTAACACGAATGGTGAACTCAAAAAAACTGGGGACCAAGTCCTAATTTTGTGCCATTGTCGGTTCTGTCTGCTGCTTTTCTGCGGCAATAATTTCTTCTTCAAGTTGTACTGCTGAAACCTGCATCGGCGTCAAAGTCAAATAATAAAAACCACCTTGGCGACTATTCTCAATAATCGACAGCGGTCCGGTTCGGGCAATCTTCACCTCCGCAGTCTCTTGTCCCAACACAATACTAACCCCTTCCATGAGCGTGTCAAACACATTGATTTTGGGATTTTTACTGCCAAACTCCTGCGGCGTCGAAGCGTTAATTTCGGCACCAAAGATTTCTTTTTCAAGCTGTATCTTTGCTAACTGTTCTTCCAGAATCGACATCCTTATTTTTGCCGTGGTGGCAAGGTTGTCATCATTTCTGATATTCCGTTTCAATGGTTCCATTGCCGCAGCTATAGATTTGATTTGTCGATTAATTATCTGCAGCTGATTCCGTAAATACTCAAACCGATCGGCATCGGGAAAATATACACCGGCAACCACTCTGGTTTTAATTCCCGACGTGGCACCAAGATTCTTGACTTCAATCCCGTCTCTGGCGGTACAACTGCCACCAATGATAGCGCCACGTTCAACAACAATCTTACCGGTAGCTTTAATCACCGAGTTACGAATTTCATTGGTTACATAAACATCACCAAAGCATTGCACCATTACTTGATTAAGGAAAGTTGCATGCAGATCCCCATGACAGGTAATTCGTCCGATCTCCCTCCCCGCCATACTGGCAATCTCAACCGCCCCCGCCGATTCAATATGACACGCACCGACCGCACCACCTATTTTTACCCCCTTGGTTGCTTGGATATCAAAATCATCAGGGACATCACCGCCAACCTCAACAAAACCATTGAAATCAATATTGCCAATACTCAAATCAACATTGCCAGTGACAACCAGTTGGTCAACCACTGAGACCGTCTGTTTTTCATGTAGCGCCCGTCCCGATTTTGTCGCAAATGCGACCCGATTATCAAATTTAAGCTCAACCCCTTCCCCCCCAATCAATTCAAACGGCTTCCCCTTTTGTGCCATGACCGGTAAACCACAGACATCGATACCGTTAATCCCATCCTTGGGTGGATGGACAATCCCAAGCTTTTGACCAATCTCAATTTCGGTATATGCATTCAGAAGTTTAAAATCGATATTGCCATCTTCATCCTCTTTGAATTCAGTATTTTCACCTGTAGTCTTAACGGTAAGCTCAAACCAACCATCGGCTCCGGCAATCGGCTCGGTCCCATGGGCGAGTACAGTAGGTTGTAATTTTGTCCCCATTTCAATAGCGGCACAAAAACTATAAACAGCGGGATATTCAATTGTTTGAACAATATTATTTTGCTGCAAGAACCAGAAAATATCGGGGGGACTAATTATCGGGGCAGGTTTTTCGTCGACGTCACTTAGTTCGACGTCACTATCTACTGGTTCGATATCACCGCTAACCGGTTCGGTATTGCCATCATCGCACTCAGTATTTACCGTCGTTTTTTTGACCTTAACTTCGGGGGGAAATATTTCTATTTCAACCACGCACTCCATTTGTCCATTTTGCGTGATGAGAGTTAATCGATAGCGCTCGTTTTCTTCCACAAACGAAAGTTCATTGTCAGATCCATAAGTTTTCGCTTTATCATCACCATTTGTTGTTTGCGACACTGTTAGCTACCTATTCTAGAAGGCTTACAGTAATGAACTTGGCATCTATGGTGCTAATGTTTTCTAGCCATCTCTTTTTCGAGTAGTTCACTGATTGCATCTGCAGGCAATGGCTGGCTAAAAAGGTAACCTTGCCCACCACCACAGCAAAACTTTTCATGAAATGTTTTTTACTGCCCGCCGGAGGTTGCCTTCAAACAAAACTCTTTCAATCGCTTTTTCGGTAAATTCGGGCCGATAAAGCTGATAACAATTTTTGCCGTTTTCTTTGGCTTTGTACATAGCAGCATCAGCATTCTTTAAAATAACTTCGATATTATCGCCGGCACCGGAAAATTCTGTAATACCAATACTACCACTGACATAGAGTTCGTAATCACCAACGATATATGGTTTTTTAAAACTATCAAGAATCTGTTCCGCCCGAGTAACAGCATCCTGAATGGTACCGATTGCTTGCAACACAATAACAAACTCATCACCACTTAAATGGGAAACGGTATCCACCTCACGGCTGTGCTCTTGAAGTCTATTGGCCACCTCGACAAGGACATCATCGCCAGCACTATGTCCCAGGCTATCGTTAATTGTTTTAAAATTATCCAAATCAAGAAACATCACGGCCCCGCGCCCACCGTTCCGAGTTACCTGCTGAATTGAATGTTCCAAACGGGCATAGAGAAGTAACCGGTTAGGTAATCCGGTCAAAGGATGGTGATGAGCCTGGTGTTCTAACTGATCTGCAACTTGTTTAAGGGCAGAGATATCAGAAAATACTGCAACATAATTTGTAACTTCACCGGTAAAATCACTGATGGCACTGATTGTCAATAACTCAGGATAGACCTCACCAAGCTTATTTCGATTCCAAATTTCCCCCCGCCACTTACCATCATGCGCAAGCGAATGCCACATATCGGCATAAAAAGTGTCGTCATGCCGCCCCGATTTCAATAGCCGAGGATTTCCCCCTAGAACCTCAGCCTCAGCGTAACCGGTTATATCACAGAACGCCTGATTTACTGTCAAAATAGCGCCAGCAGTATCGGTAACAATTATCCCCTCAAGGGCATTTTCAAAAACTTTTGCCGACAACCGTAATCTGGCATCACGCTCATGTTTTTCGGTAATATCAATACTCCGGGAGACAAGCCCGGTTACCTTGCCATCACTTTCAACATAAGGGGTCAGGTTAACCTCCATAAACCTTCTACCCCGATGTGGATATTCTATCCAGGTAGTCAAGGAAATTGGTTTTGCCGTCAAAAAAATTGTATCGTTAAAAGCAGAGAACCGATTGTAACGTTCTTCACCGATAACTTCAGCGGCATGTTTGCCGATAATTTCATCAGCAGAGAGGCCAAAATACTCAGCGTAGGTAGAATTTACGGCTAAAAACCGGTGCTTATCATCAAAAAATGCAACCATATCAATTGAAGTTGATACAATCTGTTCAAAATGTTGTAATTTTTCTATACGCTTCTTCATGCTCAGTGATATCCGCAGCGATTACCGCACAGCCAACAACATTACCATCAAAATCACGAACCGGAGAGTTATGACGATTTAAACTTTTGCCCTTTGGCAAATGACGCTTAGTAACTACAGTTTTACCAGTACGCATAACTTCTAAAGTTGGGCACCCGGCACAAACTTGTTCACAACCAAAAAAAACCTGGTGGCATTTTTTACCAATATAATTTTTGTCAGTAACGCTATAGAGATTAATAGCGGCATCATTGAGCAGTAATACCTTTAGATTGTTGTCGATCAAAATCAGAGCATCATTCAGAGCATTGGTTACATCCAGAAACCGTTTTTCACTTTCCCGTAGCGCCTGCTTCACCTGTCGCTTTTCGGTTACATCTTCATCAAGAGAATGGCGCAACTGCAGAATTTCATCCCGGCTCTGCCGCAATTCTTCCTTGGTTTGTTCAAGTTCCAGCAATGTTTGTTGTAGTTTATCCATAAAAAAAGGTTACAGCCCACTTCAATAAACGCCGTAAGACAATAAAAAGATTAATTATTTGCCCAGTTGTTGGCCAAGATTAAACCACAAGCCATACATTAGTGTCAAATAATAAGCCTTAGTAAATCTACATCCATACTATAACAATTTAGGTTGTCGGCCGGCGAACATGAATTTCCCGCGCTAAAGTATCATCTACGGCAAACTGTGAGTGACCAACTTTAAAAATATAACTGGGGAATTTTTGTGTGAGAACCACACGAGTACCAGGGAGAACCCCCATACTCATCAATTTCTGCATTTTCTTATCGTCACTTGCTGCCAGATACGCAATTTCTCCACTTTCCCCCGACTTCAGTTCGGTCAGAGCAACAATGCCCGGTTGACCTTGCTGCCGTGCGGCAATACAACATTCACCTGGAGGAATAGGATTACCGTGAGGACAAGTGGTTGGATGATTTAACAAGGTACAGAGCTTGGTATCAACTCCCTGACGCAATAAATGTTCAAATGCACAAGCCTGTTCATTGCCCTCATCACCGGCAATTCCGAGGATATCCATCGTCAGACGCTCAGCCAGTCGGTGCCTCCGAACCGTCATCTGCGCCTCAAATCGACCCTCTTTCCGGAGATAGACCCGATCACCCCGAACTTCAACATAGGCACTCTGAACCAACTCTATCAATTCAGCAGAATCCGGGGTGACCTTAAGAGAGGTTAGCAAACACCCAACATTGTCGCCTTCAACAGTCATTACCCAAAGGGATTCGAGAATCTCTTCCGCCTGCTCTGAAAATCTTTCCATGATATTTGCTGTCCTTTTTATCTCTATTCGGTCTATTCAGCCGATACCGACATTAATCAGAATCATTGCCCTTTTTAAGTTGTAAAAAACGTGCCAACAACTTACCTGGTGCCGGATTGGCGTAGCCACAATGGGGGCAATGGACTTTGCGACAGCCACCAAAACAACTACCACACGCGCTACCGTCTTCAAGAGCACCAATTTTTATTTCTATTTGACGATGACAAAAACCACAAATCACGCCAACCAACCAGTAGTCATAAGGATCTTGTTTAAAAACCAGCCCGATGAAAATGCCATAACGGTCACAAACGCAAATATAATCAGTGCGGTTTTAATCCCCCGCTCTTTGATCATCACCAAAAACTGGGCAACGCAGGGGACAAATAAAGTTAAGGTCACAGCTGCAACAGTTAATTGTGCCACGTTTAACAGACCGGAAGTTTGCAAATCATAGAGGCCAGCGGCACCAAAATCACGCCTGAAAAAACCAAAAACAAAGGCAGTTGATGCTTCAATCGGCAAGCCAATTGCTTTTACTACCGGGGCAACAACATTGATCACCTGCTCCAGCGTTCCGGTCATTTTACCCGCCCAGAGAACTACCGATGCAAATAAAAACAAGGGTAGAATCTCGACAAAATAACTTTGCATCCGGGTCAGAGTTTTAACCGCTACATTCCTTAATTGTGGCAATCTCAATGGCGGTATTTCCATGTAAAATACCGGACTCTCCCCCGGCAGCACCCGGGCAGCAAGAGAACCGATAACTATAAACACCAACAATAAAAATACCGTCCAGACCAACAGTGCCCGTGGTTCTGCCGATAACAGACCTAGAATTACCCCCAATTGGGCGCTACAAGGGATTACCAGTGCCAACAACATGGTAGCAATAACTCGCTCCCTTTTGGTTTCAAGGGTACGAGTAACCAGTGTCGCCATGGTGTCGCAACCAAAACCGAGAATCATCGGGATAACTGCTCGACCAGAAAGGCCGATCAGCTTAAACATTCTATCAACCAGCAAAGCCAGACGTGGGAAATATCCGGTATCTTCCAACAGTGAAAAAACCAGAAAAAAAGTACCAACGATTGGTAACACCAGAGCCACAGCATAACGAATACCCAAAGTCCAAAGACCGTATTCACCAACAAGCAATTCAAATAGCCAGTTTGCCGACAGATTTTTTTCGGCAAAACTTATTACGGGTGGATTTATGTAGTTCTCAAAAATGTTCCCTTCCAGGAAATCGACCATGGTTCCGGCACCAAACCCACCGACAAACTTGTATAGGCCAAAATAGACGACCAGCAGCAATATCGGCGTTCCAGTTATTGGATTCATCATCCAGCGGGAAAGTTTTTCGGCGAAAGGTTCAGTTTCATTGACTTCTTGGGTTACCACATCGGTAAGCATCCGCTTACATACTTTGCGACGTTCCAGACTGATCTGCAGATGGAGATCTGATCTCCGCCGGAAAGAAATTTCCCGTGCGGCAGCCAACAATGATTCATAGTCGCCAGCGCTTTCTTGCTTCTCCAGCAGCTGCACAATATCATCGTCTTTTTGCATCAACAAAATTGCCGTTGCCCGGCGGCTCAGCCGATAATCACCATGTATCAGTTTTATAAGACCATCGATATCCTCTTCCAAATCAGCAGCATAGACAAATGGGGTATATGGAACTGAAGCATAGTCAGCAACTGCCTGCCGTAATTCATCCAGACCGGTCTTACGCTTCATAACCGCACCGATTACCGGGATCCCAAGATTTTTCTGCAGCAATTCTAAATCGATCTGCATCCCCAAACGTTTAGCCTCATCGAGAATATTTACCACCAGAATGACCGGCAAACCTGCCTCGATCAACTGTAAGGTCATCGGTAACATTCTTTCAATATTACGGGCATCGATAACATGGATGACAGCATGAGGATCTTCATTTAGAAGAATTCTTCTGGCAACACGCTCTTCCTCGGTAATCGGCATCATCGAATACATGCCCGGGGTATCGAGGATTTCGTAACGCTGGTCGGCAATCACACAATGACCACGGGAGACTTCTACTGACGTTCCAGGATAATTTGATACGGTCGTATAGGCACCGGTGAGAGCATTAAAAACAACACTTTTACCGACATTAGGGTTACCAACCAAAACAACTTTGGGGGAAGAATTCTGCTGCACTGACATAAAAAAGTTAACTTCCTTTTAATTTAATCTACAACACCATAATAACGCTAGGACGTCACCAACTTCTGCACGCAAGAGTAGATCTAACCTCGCCCGATACATTTAGAGCACAAACCATAAAGTTCATGGCGATGTCTTTCGATTTTAAAACCATGTTGAGCGGCAACCTGCTCTTGTAATTCTTCGATCCGTGGTTCGGAAAATTCGGTAATCGAACCACACTCAGTACAAACCAGATGATCGTGATGCTGACCAATCGTTAAAGGTTCAAAACGAGTCTGGCCATCACCAAAATCGAGTTCAACGGCAATGCCACACTCGGCAAACAACTTTAAGGCACGATGGACGGTCGCATAACCTATTTTAGGATGATTTTTACGGAGTTTTAAATAAAGATCTTCGGTTGAATAGTGGGATGGTGAACTTAAAAACGCTTTTAGAATAAGCGTCCGCTGGCTGGTATTTTTCAACCCTTTGCGCCGGGCACACTCGTTAAAAACTGCAATTTGATCTTTCACAATGACTCCCTTGCGGAAAATTGAAATTGACATTCAGAAACTAATGGAAGGGAGATAGAAGATCAAGTGAAAAGCTGGCAGGACAAATATCCGCGAAATCCAGTAGCAACTGCATACCAACATTCACGGGCAAGGCTGCAACACATGATCTGGTAGGTTATTAAGCCGTAATCGAGAAATTATTTTTAACTTTGGCGGCAAACAACACCGCCATCAATCAATA
>DAOWKG010000339.1 GCA_030639985.1 Desulfuromonadaceae bacterium | reverse complement strand
GCTGACATAATGCAATTCTCCAATTATATTCATATTTCCAGCCATTGCTAAAATAATATTTCCAGTTATACTTATCATCAGATGATAAACAATGGTAAGGGTGGGGGTAAAAAATAATGGTTTCACAAACCGATGACATGTTGGATTTCCTACTCCAACTTAATGGGGAAACATATCCCTGGATAATGGCTTTTAGACTAAATTTGAAGCGTATTGCGTTACCCCAAATGAGAATATTCCACACGGAATAAAATATAGTCTGACATTGCGCGACAAACACAACCAGCAAATACGGTGCTCAAAAAATCACGTGGGATCACAAGCATAAACGAAGGAAAATTATACCTTATGAATTTGAATCTGCGAGGCAACTGCTTGAGGGTTTTGGGAACGCTGTGAACGAAATTGCTTAACCAGTTATAGAGGGAACAATATGGCAAATAAAATCATGAAAATTGGTATTCTCACAAGAGAAGAATACCAGCAAAGGACTATCGCCATTGCAAAGGGGGAATATAAGCCCAAAAGGGGTGAACCTAAAATCTGGTTCGAATCGATACAATCTATGGCACAAGTTCTTAGCAATGAAAATCAACACTTGCTACAAGTAATTTTGGACACTAAACCTGAATCGATAAAAGAACTTGAAAGTATTACCGGTAGGAAAAGTAGCAATTTATCCAGAACCCTCAATACAATGTCACGCTACGGAATTGTCGAACTGAAAAAAATTGCAAAATCTATCAAACCTATAGTCAAAGTTACCGATTTTAAGGTTGAATTTGGACTACACAGCCATTTTGCGATCGATCAACCAAGTAATTTAAACGGCCAAATAGAGAATACGTCGGCAATAAATTGGGGAAGAACAAAGGGGTCAAGTCTGCTGTTGACTCACATGTGATGCATTACAATAAATCAGAGAACAAAATTACCCCGATGTGCTCAACTTAACAATCTGCCGCAACGCACGAATCCTCTCCCAGAGAACGGCCTTGGGAATATTAATCTCCATTGCCAGCATACACCGTTCCAACCAATCTTGCCGGCGCTGAAACTTATCTATTGCCTTTCCGAGATCTTTGACAATTGCACTGCCGTATGGCTCTTCTGCTTTTTTTATCGCAGCATGAAACATATCTTTAACAGGTTGCATCATCGCCAGATCAATCAGATCACGATTAAACACCCCCTCATCTGCCCAACGATCCGAATTTGCCAACAGCTTACCGGTTATCATATCAAGCGGTGACAGGGTTGCAATTCCACAGATTTGATCACCTTCACCGGGTTGCTGTATTTTGATCCGCCCTTCCAGAATAATTTCAAACTTTACTTGTTTGCCTGCAACCAACAACATGGTTCTGATTCCGTACTGATCAGCGCGCACATCTCTGATTTGAGATATTGAGCCATGATTTTGCTGAAAAAGAGCCAGAACCCCTGACGAATCGGTCGTCAATAGCCGCAATTGTCGATAGCAGTCGATATCCGATACCAGAAAATCAATATCTACCGACTCACGATATTCACCATAACGGAGTGCGATGGCAGTACCGCCACCAAACAGGCAACTATGCTCTCGTAATAGGGATCCATCTAGGGTTAATAATACCTGGGCAATCCGCTGATGGTGTGGACGTTCAAACATCGGCGGTAGCTCCCGTAAAGACCTGCCTGAGCGCAGTAACCAAGTTCCGTTCATGCGGCTCCATTGTTTCTAAATCGAGATGCCGCCAGTTGCGTTCATAAATAGTCAATGCCTCACGTGGAGACAAGGTGTCAACCCCACGTACCTGCCAAGCAAGTTGTTTAAGCTGAGGATAATTGGCAAAGGTAATCTTGACGGGAATTGATTCCAGGTGGTCTTGCTCATGATCAAAATCAAGATCATCGGCAACGGCTTGGACAATCTTCAAATCGAGCCCCAGCACAGCCAATGCACTTAGACAGGCACCAAAAGTAACTGAAGTTACACCTTTTTCGATCCGGTACCATGTTACCCGAGACATCCCTGCTGCCTCAGCAGCAGTTGTAGCACTAACCCCCAAAGATTTACGGTGGCAACGAATCTGTTCCCCAACATCAACGGCTCGATCAACAACCCCGGTAGAAATGGCAGATAATTTTGCTGGCATAGGCAATCCTCCACGTTTATGTTTCGTATTTTATACATTATCAACAAAAAGTCAACAATACGAAACACTTTATGTGATTAAGCCTGCCGCTAACTAACAGTTAAACGCTTTATGCTTATTATGAGATAGGATTATTAGGAGCTTCGGGGACAGCATACATATCTCTAACCATTTAAATCTGGGGACACATAACAAGTATATGCCCCCAGAGCATACCTAACTCAACTACTGGCAGCCATCCGCTTCGAGCTTGTTTTAGTACGGTTTCCTTGGCTGTCACGTTTTGGCCTTGGAGCACCAAACTTACGCGTACTCTTCGGCTTTGAACCGTTTCTGTTCCGCGGGCTTTTTGCCTTGGCTCCAGCTCGATCTGATCGCCCATTCTTGATCGGTTCTGCGACGATATTTAAATTAGGCTCATAGCCGGCAATAACCTGCTGGGTAATTTTGGTTTTTAACAGCCGTTCGATATCGCGCAACAATTTGAGTTCATCGATGCAGACCAGTGAAACGGCCTGTCCGGCCCGACCGGCACGGCCAGTACGACCAATGCGGTGGACATAATCTTCGGAAACGTTGGGAAGATCATAGTTTACCACATGAGGAAGTTGATCAATATCCAAGCCACGTGCCGCAATATCGGTAGCGACCAAAACCTGAACCGCCCCTTTTTTAAAATTGGCCAACGCTTTGGTTCGTGCCCCCTGACTCTTGTTACCATGAATTGCCGCTGCCTTGATGCCGTCCTTACCCAGTTGTTCAGAGAGGCGGTTGGCACCATGCTTGGTGCGGGTAAAAACCAGAACCTGTTGCCAGTTTTTAGAGCCAATCAGGTAAGAAAGGAGCTCACGCTTACGCTTTTTATCGACCCGATGAACCACCTGCTCAACCCCTTCGGCGGCAACATTACTCCGTGCGACTTCGATAAGCTCCGGTGATCGCAAAAATCCACTTGCCAGCTTTTTAATATCATTGGAAAAAGTGGCGGAGAAAAGGAGATTCTGCCGCTGCTTGGGCAAAAGAGCCAAAATCTTACGAATATCGTGGATAAAACCCATATCCAGCATCCGATCGGCTTC